>JANQST010000040.1 GCA_028279155.1 Cyclobacteriaceae bacterium | reverse complement strand
TATGTACAATTTCAGAGACTTGAAAGTTTGGCAAAGAGCCATCGAACTAGCCACTGAAATTTATTCTATCACAAAATCATTTCCTGAAACAGAAAAATTCGGATTGACTTCCCAACTTCAAAGAGCAGCTGTGTCAGTTAGCTCAAATATTGCAGAAGGAAGTGGAAGACAAACAAATGCAGATTTCAAAAACTTTCTATCGTATGCACTTGGTTCTCTTTATGAAATCGAAAGCCAATTAACGATAGCCAAAAATCTTAAATACATTTCCGAGGAAGAGCATAGAGGCATTTTGTCTGAAGTTACTGAAATTCAAAAAATGACCCATTTTTAAGGTCCAGAATCTAATTCTTTCTACCAATAACTTTCTACTTTCTACTATTTTTGCAAAGCAAAAACTAAACACCCTGCTGAAACAGGGCACGTTTATGGAACATTACGTATTACTATACTACTGCTACACGCAGATAGAAGATCCTGAATTATTCAGGGAAGAACATCATCAACTTTGTCTCGATCTTGATTTACGAGGACGAATTATTGTCGCGGCAGAAGGGCTGAATGGTACCGTTTCCGGATCGCAAGAGGCTTGTGAAGCCTACATGGAGACCGTGACCAGTGATCCTCGATTCGCTCACTGTGAATTCAAAGTAGATGTGAACGATCAACCGGCTTTTCAAAAATTACACGTGCGGCTTAAGTCGGAAATAGTACATTCTTCACTGAGTCACATCGATCCGAATGAAAAGACCGGAACCTATATCGAACCGGGAGAATTCAGAAAAGTATTGGAAGATGAAGATGAAGATACTGTCATCCTGGATGTTCGCTCAAACTATGAGCACATGATCGGGAAATTCAAGAATGCAGTAACCCTGGACATAGATAACTTCCGAGATTTTCCTGAAAAAATTGCGGAATTAAATAAGTACAAGAACAAGAAGGTGATTACCTATTGTACAGGCGGAATCAAATGTGAAAAGGCTAGTGCTTATTTACTTGAACAAGGTTTTGAAAATGTGTATCAACTTCATGGCGGAATCATAAAATATGGGTTGGAAGCAGAAGGAAAGGATTTCGAAGGAAAATGCTATGTGTTTGACAACCGAATTGTAAAAGATGTGAATTCCGTCAATCCAACAACAATCTCAAAATGCTATGTAACCGGGGAGCCTTCTGACAGAATGGTGAATTGCGCGAATCCACACTGCAATAAGCATATCCCGATGAGTGAAGAAGGAGCAAAAATCTATGACGGATGCTGCTCAGCAGAATGTCAGCAAAACCCGGATGCACGAACCTATGATGGAACTGGATTTTATCAAAAAGAACTGAATGGTTATAATCCTTACAAGGATTCTAAAAGGCTCAAAACAGAACTCTAACAACTTAATTTTCTTTCTACAGCATGATTTCTAATTGGATCTAAACCCAACAGTTGGAAATTCGTTCATACATTTGTTTTTTGATTACAAAACAAATGAACAGAACCTTTATAAGTGAGTTGGAAGAGTTGGTTTTACTATCCGTGGGAGTCCTCTATCCGGAGGCGTATGCATACAGCATCAGGTTAGAGATCAAAGCCCAGGTTGGTAAATCACTTTCGCTCGCATCGGTGCATACCGTTCTCTACCGATTGGAAAAAGATGGTTTGTTAAGTTCTGAGTTAGGCGGAAAGAGTGAAAAAAGAGGTGGTCGGAGCAAGCGATTGTTTTCCTTGACTCAACATGGTGAAAAAACAATGCAGGACATCCAGAATGTAAGACAAGCCATGTGGGCTCGAATACAATCCACCTAACGATGGAAATAGATCAACCTCCAAAACGACCTCAAAAATTACTCACCTGGTTTTGCAAAGATGAGTGGGTGGATGAGCTATTGGGTGATCTGGAAGAAGAATTTAAGGATAACGTGAATGAAAGGGGAAGGAAGAAAGCGATAGTCACCTATTACAAGCAGGTCATTTTACTACTAAGGCCACACATTTTAAAAAGAAAAGAAAGAACACCTAGCATGTTTAGAAATTACATCAAATCAGCCTACAGAAGTTTATTAAAAAACAAGGCTTACAGCATCATCAACATTTCAGGATTGACTGTTGGAATCGCATGCTGTTTATTGATTTCATTGTATGTGTACGATGAAATGTCGTACGATAAATTTTTCAAAGACAGTGATCGAATCTACCGGGTAGCATTAGAACGTGTATATCCAACAAACACACGATTTTTCGGATCTTCTCCGGTCAATATGGCTCCTACCCTGCTTGAAAATTATCCGGAAGTTGAAGAAGCAGGACGACTCCATCGACTCTTTTTCCAAAATGAGATCGTTGTGGATATTGGAGAAAAGACCTTTATTGAAGATCAATACCTTTTTGCCGACAACAATTTTTTTAAAGTCTTTTCCTTCGAATTTGTCGAAGGCAACCCTGAAAGCGCTTTGGATGCTTTCAACAAGGTAGTGATAACTGAATCTACAGCGAAGCGCTTTTTTGGAAATGAACCAGCACTTAACAAAACGTACCAGATTGATACCTCAAGCTATATTGTTTCTGGAGTTATTGAGGACGTCCCTGTGAATTCTCACATGGCCTTTGATATTCTCGGCTCCATTGATGCCCTTCCTTTTTTGGTACAGGCCGCTGAATCGAATAGTTGGATCAACCCATGGTTGTTTACTTATATAAAACTTCAGGAAGGAATAGCATTGGACGACTTTGAAGCCAAATTGCCTGAGATGGTTGAGACATATGGAATGGCTAGTATTTTAAGCCTTCTAAACATTAGTGCTGAGGATTACCCAAAGTCAGGAAACGATTTCAAGTATTTCCTCCAGCCGGTAGAAGACATTCACTTAAAATCAAATCTATCGGTCGAGATAAGACCTAATAGTGATATTACATATGTGTACCTGTTAATCGCAGTTGTGGCTTTCATTCTCATCATTTCATGCATCAATTTCATCAACCTTGCGACCGCACGTTCCGCAGAAAGAGCCAAGGAAGTAGGTGTTCGAAAAGTATTGGGAAGCAGAAGAGCACTCCTGATCCGTCAGTTCCTGACTGAATCAAACTTAATTTCCATAATAGCTCTGATTTTGTCTGTTGGTTTAACGGCGCTGGTTCTTTCGAAATTTAATGTATTGGTTGAAAAAGAATTGAGTCTCCAAATACTTACAGATCCATTCGTTATGCTGGGATTATTTGTTGGTATTCTTTTAATAGGAACGTTAGCTGGGCTTTATCCAGCTGCAGTAATTTCATCGATCAATTCTGCGGTTGTTCTCAAGGGGAAATACAACACCAGCTCAAAAGGGGTTTGGTTACGAAACGGTTTAATTGTTTTCCAGTTTTTCATTTCCATAAGTATGATCTCGGGCATGCTAATGCTAAACAAACAGATGCGCTTCATGGAAAACAAAAAACTCGGTTTTAATAAGGAAAATGTAATTGTTATTGACCAGGCACAGGAGTTAAATCAGCAGCAACAAGCATTTAAAAACGAACTTTTGAACCTAGAAGGAGTACAAAAAGTGAGCTATGCATTCGCCTTGCCAGGTAATTTCATTGGTAACTTCATTGCAAATTCAGAAGACCCGGAAATTCCACAGGTAAGAACATTTTCCGTAGCAGTAGATGATGAATACATTCAAACATTGGAAATGGAGGTAGTTGCAGGAAGAGCATTCTCTTCTGACTTCAATGACTCATTAAATGTGGTCATCAATGAAACAACGGCTTTTTTGTTAGGTTATGATGATCCAATCGGAAAGAAAGTTTACAATCCAAGTCCTGGTCCCAATCAAAGTCCGGAATTCACCATTATCGGTGTGGTCAAAGATTATCATCATCAATCGCTTCATACAGAGATACCACCAATGCTCTTGTTTAACACACCACAGCAGGTCACTTTACCCCGAATTGCGATCAAGGTGGAAGAAGGAAATACACTTTCTCAACTAAAAAGTATTGAAGAACTGTGGAAGAATTTTGATATAGAGCGACCAATATCATTTGGATTCCTTGAAGACCGTCTGAGTGCATTGTATGAAACTGACCAACAAACTGGAAAGATATTCACACTTTTCACTGCGGTGACGATTATCATGGCTTGCGTTGGGCTGTTCGGATTGGCTGCATACGTTACCCAACAACGGACCAAGGAAATTGGGGTCAGAAAAGTGCTAGGAGCATCGATCGGAAACATCGTATTGATCCTGTCTTTAAATTTCACAAAACTTATTTTGGTGTCATTCCTAATTTCTTTACCTCTTGTTTATTTCGGTATAGGCGAATGGCTTGGCAGTTTTGCATATCACACCAATGTTGATCCGATAACACTGATAGGTGCAGGCTTGCTAACTGTTATCCTAGCATGGCTAACGATTAGCTATTACTCGATCAAGATTGCGATCCTCAATCCTGTAAATAGCCTGAGAAGCGAATAGTATTGGTTTAGAAACTGGAAATTTTATTTGAACATAGCCTCAAAAGCCCTTCGTATCTCAATGGCTGCCTCATTAAGATGAATTTTGGCATGTTCCCATTTTTCACCGCTGCCTGAAGAATAATCTTTAAAGTCTTCTTCGAGTTTTTCTTTTTTCTTCTTTAGGTCCTGGATCTTTTTTTCTGCTTCCTCAGAAACGTTGCTGCCAGCTTTTTTCGTTTCGGCAATCAGTTGATCCATTTTTTTGCCAAGCTCAGCAAGAATCTCTTCTACTTTTCCTTTGTCGTCGTTCATAAGTCATGATCGGTTGTGATCGCAAATTAACTGCTTTTTCCATACCATTTTGCAATGATTTTTTCTGCAGGTTTCCCTTGTGGAGTGAAGCGTGTTTTGTTTCGTTCTGCTCCCCGTGTTGTTAGATGCCATTTCCAAAGAAAACCACCAGCAAACCACGGTTCATTCCAGATGGATTGAAACGTAGCTTCGTATGCTTTACTTTGAACCTCCATATCTGCATTTTCATGCGACTTGTCTACCTCCCAGTGCTTGCCTGCACCTCCCTTCACGCTCTGAAAACCGTATTCGGTGAACAAAATTCTCTTCTTCCATTTCTTAGAGAAAGATTGTAATTCTTCCTTCAGCGGTAACCAGCCTTTTTTTATCTCTTCCATAGAAGGGCTGTCGCCTTCGGCTAATGGAAAATAGGAGTCAATTCCAATGTAATCAACTTCATCCCACCAAGTAATATTCATGTAGTTATCCCAGTTGGATGCATAAGTGATTTTGCCTGAGTATTCTTTTTTGATCTTTTTGATAAGCCCACGCCAGAATTCAGGACGCTCTTTGGCCGGAGTTCGGTATTCAGTGCCTATACATAGCATTTCCACATCCAATGAATCTGCTAATTGTGCATGGTGCAGAATGTAGTTCGAAAAATCCTGTTCCCATTTCTTCCATTCTTCTTCACTTTGAAGAGTGTAATCTCCGGTCCATCCTTGTCCCATCACCCAAACATGAGGTTTTAGCATCACCTTCAGTCCACTTTCTTTGGCATTGGAAATGAGTTCACATGTCCCCTCTGTTTTTTCACCCCACCATTGACGATCATGATCAAATGTTACTCGCCCTTGACCAGGTCTTGAAAAGCCATAAGGAATGACCGCTACCCAACCGGCGTTGATGCGCTTTACTTCGCTCACCTTTTCGGAAGGAATTTCTCGAGGAGGGGAAACCAGACTTACTCCATTAATCTTCTCGGTGGATTCTATCGGTACGAACACTAAAGCAGAAATCCCCAGTAGAAGAACAAGACAGAGAACAAAGAGTCGCATGGAATAAAGATACGGTAAGAGGCCTGATTAGTTAGACTCATGACAAAGTATCGACAACTAATTCAGATTGAAAAATGGCATTTTAGACTTCATTATCTTTGATAAGCACAGAACATTACCTAACCAAAATTTCGGAACCATGAAACATTTGAGCCTTCTACTTGGATTTCTTTTAATTCTTCAAAGTTGTACCGACACAACATCTGAATCCACAACCAGCAGTTACTTTGATAATTCTGGTCGCGATGATATTTTAAGCGGCGGAGTAAAAATGATTCCAATCCAAACGGAATCGGGAGAATTTAAGGTGTGGACGAAGCGAACTGGTAACAACCCAAAAATGAAGGTTCTCCTGCTTCACGGGGGTCCAGGAGCTACACATGAATACCTCGAATGCTTTGATTCCTTTTTTCCACAGGCTGAAATAGAATATTATTACTACGATCAGTTAGAGTCTTTTTATAGTGACCGGCCAAATGATAGTTCCCTATGGAGCGTGGAGCGCTACGTTGATGAAGTAGAGCAGGTTCGGAAAGCCTTAGGTTTAACCAATGACAACTTTTACCTCTACGGTTCCTCCTGGGGGGGAATGCTGTGCATGGAATATGCGTTGAAATACCAGTCAAATCTGAAAGGACTGATTATCTCTAACATGATGGCCTCCATACCCGATTATGTGGCCTATGCCAATGATGTGTTAGGTCCTCAATTGGACCCTGAAGTCTTAGCTGAAATCAGGGAGTTAGAAGCAGCTGAAGATTATGCGAATCCCAGGTATTCTGAACTGATCTACACGAACTATTATCCAAAACATGTTTTACGCATGCCTTTGGAAGAATGGCCTGATCCTGTGAATAGGGCCTTCGCCAACATCAACCCTAACTTGTATGTGACCATGCAAGGCCCTAGTGAATTTGGTGTTGTCGGAGACGCTAAACTTAAAAATTGGGATGTGAAAGATCGTCTTTCTGAAATCTCCGTTCCTACACTATCTATTGGCGGAGCATTTGACACGATGGACCCAAAACACATGGAATGGATTGCCTCTGAAGTTCAAAACGGTAAATATTTACACTGTCCGAATGGAAGCCATATGGCCATGTACGATGACCAGGAAACATTTTTCACCGGGCTAATTCAGTTCATTAGAGAGGTTGATTCCGGACAGTTCGAATAATATGGTATTATCATGCCACTAAAGGGACAATCCGTCATGCTTCAAGTCGACAATATGGATGACAGCATCCAATATTACGAAAGTGTGCTGGGATTTAAATGTGTGGCCAGAATGAGTGATGATTGGGCAAACATGGAAAGAGATAATATATCTATCATGTTCTCAGAGCGCTATGGACCTGAAAAGAATAAAAAACCAGCAATGACAGGTAGCATATACATTTTTGCCAATCCTGTCGATGATCTTTGGGAAGAGTTGAAAGATAGAGCAACCATCTCCTACCCAATTGAAACCTTTGACTTTGGCATGAGGGAGTTTGCAATCGTAGACTGCAATGGGTACTTGATTCAATTTGGACAAGGAACGGACTAGTCTCATGGAACTCACCACTACCTTAGAAAATTTCAACAATAAACTTTGGAGTTACTATCTGCCAATCCCTAAAGAGATAGGTGACCAATTCATCGAGGGAGACAACAGACGAGTCCTTTGCTCCATCAATGGAAATGAACCTATGCACAGTGCGCTAATGCACAAGGATGGAGACTATTCAATCTACGTTAACACTGAGCAGAAGAAAAAATTAGTGATTGAAGAAGGTGACAGAGTGACAGTAACTCTTGAAAAAGACACATCTGAGTTTGGTATTCCAATGCCTGAGTCTTTTGAAGTACTTCTTGCACAAGATGACGAGGGGCGCGAATTCTTCCTGTCCCTCACAAAGGGTAGACAAAGAAGTTTGACCTACATTGTTCAAAAAGTGAAAAATGTAGACAGCCAATTGGCCAAAGGGCTTGCGATTATGCATCATTTGAAAGAGTCGAAAGGTGAGCTGGATTACAAAAGGCTCAATGTTTTAATAAAGGAATACAACAATAAAAAGTAGGGAACTCACTTTTGTTGTTGAGTTATGAAGATTGAAAAAATTGGTTTTGGAGGAGGATGTCATTGGTGCACTGAAGCGGTATTTTCTTCGCTAATTGGAGTAAGTAAAGTTGAACAAGGCTGGATCGCTTCTGAAAAACCTTTCGACTCGCTCTCAGAAGCAGTAATTGTTCATTTTGATCCTGGAATCATCGGCCTTGAAATTTTGATTGAGATCCACCTTCGTACCCATTCATCAAAATCGGATCATTCGATGAGAGTCAAATACAGATCTGCTGTCTATACTTTTTCACAAGAACAAAACAATACGGTCGTTGATTATTTATCAATTCTAACAGCGAAGGAAGGTTCGTTTGCTACTCAAGTTTTACCATTTGAGTCGTTCAAGGCTTCCTCCGAATCTTACCAGGATTATTACATAAGAAACAAGGACAAGCCTTTTTGTAAAACTTACATCGATCCCAAACTCAAGTTAGTCAGGGAAAGATTTAAGAAAACGAACCCAGCATTCATTCTCGAAAATGAGACTTGATCCTATATTTTAGCAAGAAATGAATCATAAAATGAGAAATCTTCTGCTTCTGGTGATTATGATCGCCACATTACAAATCCAAGCTCAAGGCCAAAATCAGCTGTACAAGGTCTCATTGCTTAGGGCCAAACCAGGAAATTTGCTTGAACTTATAGATTTAATAAAGGCTGACAATGCTAATTATCAAGACTTTCAAGACAATAAACCCTATCTACTTCGACATAGCCAGGGAGATCACTGGGATTTAATGCTTATTACTCCTATTTCAAGCCTGGACAAATACTTCTCAAGAAGGGAAGCAATCAAGAGAACAAAATCAAAATCAATTGAAAAACCGTACGGCAATGAATTCTTTGATCTTGTTTCTTTCCAGGAAGAAGCAATTGTAGCTGGACCTCCTTTGAATCGATTCTCTCCTGCGATGGAAAATTTCAACCTATTTCATATTGAAATATTCACTGCTTTAGCGGGTAAGCAGGCAGAATTGATGAAACAAAGGCAAAATGAAAATAAATTCTACGCATTTATCCGCCATAGACCTAACCTGATCTTCACCCGTGTTTTTGGCCCATCTTGGGACGTTTTCACTCTTGGTGGTTATGAGGATCTACACGACTTTGCCGGACCAGAAATAGCTTTCGAGGTGGAAGATAAAGCGGCAAAAGATGCTGGGTTTGAGGGAGTGAACTTTATTGGAAGCTATTTGCGTTCCTTGCTTCTAGAACATCATGATACGCTGGCAGGAAAGGTGAACTAATCACTAAAAGATTAACCATGCAACTAACGACCAAACTATCTCTCCTCCTTTTCTTCGGAATTATAAGTGGTTGCAATACCACTCCAACAGAGAAAAGTGATTCCTCTTCAGCTGACCTACTCTCAAAAAGCAAAATCATTGATCTTACGCATGAATTTTCCGAAGAAACGGTTTACTGGGTCACAGCCAAAGAGTTTGAATTAGATGTGGTAGCTAAAGGTCAGACCGAGAATGGATTTTTCTATGCAGCAAACAATTTTGCCACTGCAGAACACGGAGGAACACATATTGATGCACCCATACATTTTGCCGAAAATGGACAATCCGTCGAACAAATACCACTTGAAAATCTCCTGGGAAGCGCAATAAAAATTAACGTTTCTTCCAGATCATTAGAGAATCCAGATTATCTGGTAAGCGTAGAAGATCTCAAAAATTGGGAAAGTGAAAACGGTGAAATTGAAGATGGAAGTATCGTTCTCCTGGAAACAGGTTTTTCACAATTTTATCCGGACAAAGAAAAGTATCTGGGTACGAATGAACGAGGACCGGAGGCTATCAAGCAACTACATTTTCCAGGATTATCACCTGAAGCTGCTACCTGGTTAGTCCAAAACAGAAACATCAAAGCAATAGGAATCGATACCCCAAGCATTGATTATGGACAATCGACGCTCTTTGAAAGTCATGTGATTCTCTTGTCTGAAAACATCCCTGCGTTTGAAAATCTGACGAATCTTAATCGACTCCCTTCTAAGGGATTCAACATTGTTGCTTTACCCATGAAAATAAAAGATGGAAGTGGGGGTCCGCTTAGGATCATTGCTTTGCTAAACGAATGATCAAAAATTTGAAATTATGAAAATAGAACTAGCCTATAAAGGAGATGAAGAATTCACAGCTGTTAATGAAACCGGTAATCAGGTTGAAATCGACATGCTGCCTGCAGATCAAAAGCAACATCAATCTCCAACACAGCTATTGCTTTCTGCTTTAGCAGCTTGTGCTGCTGTAGATATTGTTTCTATGGTAAAAAAACGTCGAAAGACGTTCGTTGATCTCAAATCAGAAACTACTGGTGAACGAAGGGATGAACATCCAAGAGGGTTTACTAAGATCCATATGAAATATACGATCACTTCTCCGGACCTTACCCAAGAAGAAGCGGATCGAATTGTGGACTTAGCAACCACAAAATATTGTTCTGTTGCGGCCTCCGTAAGCGCAGAGCAAACGCATGAGGCGGTCATCGTTCGGGAATAGTCAAAGAGTTAAAAATGTCAAAAGATCAACTTAAAATTGCGCTCGCACAAATTGCTCCCATTTGGTTAAATCGTGAAAAAACCCTGGAGAAAGTCATGGATTATGTATCCAAAGCTTCGGATGAGGGAGCACAACTGGTAACATTCGGAGAAGCATTATTGCCTGGGTATCCATTTTGGATTGACAGAACCAATGGAGCGGAATTCAATTCCAGCATCCAAAAAGAAATTCATGCACACTACATGGATCAAGCTGTCTCAGTCGAAGATGGACACCTTGACTCCCTATGCAAACTAGCTGCCGACAAAGAGATTGCAGTTTATCTAGGAACAATTGAGCGTCCGAGTGACCGTGGTGGTCACAGCTTGTACTGTTCTATGATCTACATTAATCCAAAAGGTGAAATCAAATCAGTACACAGAAAATTGATGCCTACCTATGAAGAACGACTTTCATGGAGTCCTGGCGATGGCAATGGACTAGTAACTCATCCACTTCCTCCTTTCACCATTGGCGGATTGAATTGCTGGGAAAACTGGATGCCGTTGGCCCGTGCTGCAATGTACGCCCAAGGTGAAGACCTTCATGTATCGATTTGGCCTGGAAATAAGAGAAATACTGAGAGACTGATACCGATGATCGCACAGGAATCAAGGTCCTATGTAGTTGGTGTTTCTGGTCTATTTAGCCCGGATGATATACCAGAGGACTTTCCTCACGTGGATGTAATGAAGAAAAACACTACGGAAACACTAGCCAACGGTGGAACGTGTCTTGCAGCACCTGATGGGTCCTGGGTTATTGAACCAGTGGTAGACGAAGAAACATTAGTCACCGCTGTTATTGATCATAAAAAAGTTCGGGAAGAACGTCAAAATTTTGATCCATCGGGACATTATTCAAGGCCGGATGTACTCAAATTGCAAATCAATCGTGACCGGCAATCCGTTATAGAGTAACGTAGTTTGTTTATCTCATAAAATGTCGCACAAAAAAACAATTGAACTAAGTGGACTCATTCAAATACTAAAATGGACCATTTTAGGAGGAATCGCTTTTTTCACACTCATATTGTATGGGTTGGGAATCCTCAGGCCTCTGGAAATAGTTTTCATCATTTTAGGATTGTTGATTGTCAGCTATGCCCCTGGAATAGGTAGGAAAAAAAGATCGTATCACTGGACCAGATTGAGCCGTTCGCAAATTGAAGAGATTAAGGATAAGCTAGAATTCTATATGGAAAGTGAGAGGCCTTATTTGAATGAAACTTTATCAAGAACCTCACTTTCGAAAGCCTTAGGAACCACACCCAATAATCTATCTCAAGTTTTATCTCAAGCACTAGATACTAACTTCTATGATTTGATCAATCGCTATAGAGTAGAGGAAGTAAAAAGAAGACTTGTGAATCCAAAATACCAGAATTACAAAATCATAGCTATTGCATATGATTGTGGCTTTTCGTCAAAAGCTGTTTTTAACAAAGTCTTCAAAAAGTTTACCAATACAAGCCCATCACATTTTAAAAAGCAGGCTAGTAGCTAATTCCAAAATATTCCAAAAGCAAAAACCAGGTATTGGAAAACCCATGAATTAAATACACCATCCAGAAATGATTCTTGTATCTGACAAAGATGATTCCAATCAAAAGAGCATATAGAGTTTCTTGAATTACTCCTCCAACCCCTTGGTATAAATGGCCCATTCCAAAGACAACTGCCGGAATAATTATAGCCAGAACCTTTGACCAAATCCCATTCCCAAACAAATCCACAAATCTTCCTATCAAATAGGTTCTGTAAACGATCTCTTCAAGAGAAGATATGACTATCCAACTAAAGCCTATCGTAAGAAGTGTATTGGGAAGATCACCTTCCAATTTTTCAAAACTTTGAAGATCAACCTCCAAATCAAATAAATTGAGCAGTTGCTTTAAAACCAATGCTTCTAGTAAGACATAGGCTACGGATAGCAGAAATGCAATAGAAACTGTCATTAGAAATCCTTCCCTTAAATTCAGACCCAGGTTGATAATTGACTTCCTATTTAGTCGCCAAGAAATCAGAGCGATAAATAAGAGTGCTAAAAGTGATGGAAAGGGGAATGGGTTCGCCAACAATATGTAAAGTGCTATCAAAAGCTCCAGTCCAATAATAATTCTCGATCTTAGTAACATATTTTTTGGCAATCGTCGGAACAAAACAGATAATAATGGGAGTCCTGTGCCCAGAAGGACATGAAGAATTCAAAAGAGATGATAACTAAGTCTAAAAAAGCTTGATACGAATGGAGGAAAACCAGTTACTTTGTCTCAATGAAAGTTCCAGCTTATTTTCTAATATTCATATTACCATACCTGGGTTTTACTCAACCGACAAGTGATGATGAAGTTGTATTTAAATCAGCGGTAGACTGGCTGAACAGAAAGCTCAACTACATCTATCATGATGGAGCAGCTGATAAATGGTGGGTGAATAAGTTCTATGTAAATGAGAACAAATATGTAACGATCAAGAATACCTTTACCGCCAATCCCCGATCGGTCAGTATTCATGAAAAAACGTTCCACACACGAACGTTCCAAATCGAAGACATTAATCCCTACCAAATTACTATCACGAATATTGAGCGGAATCAAGGTCGCATAGTGAAAGGAAAATTGCTTGAATTGAAGACTATCGACATTAAAAAGAGCATTCATCATACAATCAATGATCGAACTGGAACAGATGTCTCATTTGTCCAAATTTCGTTTCCCACCTTTATGACGGATAGTATTGCTGATTACGCTGAGACCGTGCAAGCCAAATTCAAGGAGGCGATTATTGCTGCAACTAAAGTCTATGCTTCAGGGAATTTTTCAGAAAACAAAAACAAAATCTTCGAGGTGATGGAGGGATCCTTTACAAATGATGAAGGAGATGATCTACAGACAGTTCGAAAATTTGAAAATGTCATTTCGATTAGTAACAATGACTCTGAGAATTATTTTGTTTACAACCCTTCTGATCAGCTTTTCTACCTGACCAGCATTTCCAATGAAGGAGTTGTAAGTAAAAAATACAGAATGGGTTCGGGTGATAAAATAGCACTTCGAAACATTGAAAATGAAGAAGATGTGATCGTAATGGAAACAGTGAATTCATTCACCTTCAATGGTAAGCTCCACTATAAAAAGTAAACTTAGGACTCTAAAACACTAAACACTTCTTTCTTGTATTTCCTACCAATCGAGAGTTTCGTATCTGCCACTTCAATGGTTTCACGATTGAACGATCGGATATGATCCCTGTTCACGATAAATGATCGATGAATTCGTATAAACCAGGTCGGTAGCGATTCCTCCACCGAACTAATTTTTTCTTTCGTAATGTGAACTTCCTTTGACGTATGAACTTTGATATAGTCGCTTAGGCTTTCAATGAACAAGATTTCGTTGATTTTAACTTGTGTGTTTTTTCTATCTACTCTTATGATCAAATACTCATTTTGGTCCTTTTCTCGATCCTTTTCAAGTTCAGAAACCTTAGCCTGGTTGATTTTTAGACTCCTTACCACATTTACAAACCCATTGGCAAAAACTACCAGGTAAAGGATAATTGCCATTAGATAGATGTCGCTTACAATTTTTCCGAGATTCTCAATTTGATAATCTGCCAAAATGATGAACGCCAAAATCATCACCAGCATTTCCAGATAAATTGAAACAACCAGAAGATACGTAAAATAGAGTACGAACTTCCATCGATGACCTTTCAGTAAGTACCGGGGAAGTAGGAATTCATTAAAGAAATAGGACGTGCCAATAACAACCGGAAGCAGGAAACAGACGAAATAAAAAGCCATTACCACCCCGTTTAAAGAAGTAGTAAAAAGCAGCGTTAACGCCACCATTATCAGAAACCAAAATCCCAAGTTTTGTTTTGTATTCAATTTCTCCTTTTTCAATCGAATATCCCCCAAATATCAAATAATGTAAAGGAAAATAGACGAATGACAGGTTAACGATCGGATACGACCTTTTGAGGATCATGCTTGAGAAGTTGCTTTGTTCCCATGTTTAATTTTAATTTCAAATTGAAATGATTGAGTTGTTTTATATGGGTGGACCGCTCTTCATGGGCATCTTAACCTTAGAATTTATTGGGGTTTTTTTCTTCGCCATAAGGTATAATCTTAAGGAAGAAGCAAAAAAAGGCGACCTGGACCTGATCAAGTCTACAGGTATTTTGGCGTTGGTTACCGGTGTTTTTGCTCAACTTTTGGGCTTGTTTAGTGCATTTAATGCAATAGAATCAGCGGGGTCAGTATCGCCAACGATATTGGCGATTGGGTTAAAAGTATCCATGATAACCACGCTTTATGGAGTGCTTATTCTTCTTATTTCGCACCTCGTATGGCTATTTTTTAAACTAAAGAAGGCATAAGTCAATTCAGCTAAATGCCATCTACCAGCAGCTAACAACCGATCTATCCTGTTAGCTGCTCATTTCCTTTTCATATTGTCGATATTTAATTCATTATTGAATGGAATATCAGATCTAATACTTGAAAGTTTTTTTGCTGATCATATGCTTCTTAACGTCTATCCGGCTGAGTGCTCAGGAAATGGAACTGCCTTTTCAGAGAATCACTGAAAAAGAAGGATTAGAAGGAAATCAAGTAGTAGTGTTCTTGAAGGACAGGCGAGGGTTTTTATGGATCGGTACCAACGAAGGATTGAATCGCTACGATGGATATGAATTCAAAGTTTATCGAAATGATCCACAAGACACTACTTCGCTTCCTTACAACCATATAAGTCAACTTTATGAAGATAAAGAAGGTCTTTTATGGATCGGAACTGAAGGTGGTGGACTGATCGTTCTTGATCCGGTTACGGAAATTTTCACTTCATACGTTTACCAAGAGGCCGATCCGTTTTCTATTCCCGGAGACAGAGTTCGATGCTTTGCCGAAGATCAACAAGGCAATATTTGGATCGGTCTGGATAATCGAGCAGGATTGTGCAGGTTCAACAAGGCAACAGGTCGCTTTGATAGATTTCGAATTCCACATGATGGAAATAGCGAAAGTCAGATGGGAAATGTGTTGGCTATACGAGACATGAAAATAGATCGAACTGACTCTTCTAAACTTTGGCTGGCGACAGTTGGAGGCTTGATGTCCTTCAATATAAAAAGTGAGGAACTTGGCTTGCATCCACATCCAGTTAAAAAAAGTGGTGTGTATCCGGAGTATGCTACTTGGTGTATTGATCAGCAATCAGACAATGAATTGAGGGTCGGTTTTTTTGACATTGGAACAGACGTTTTCAATACGGAAACCCAAACATGGAAGGGAGCCAATGTTCAGCCGTCCAGATTTATTCGAGTATTTGACCTTGTAAGGAAGTCAACAAACGAATATTGGCTTGCATGTAGAGAAAAATCGGTAGCAATATTGGATATTGAGACTGATAAGATCACTTTTTTAGAAACTGACCTTTCGGATGTAACAACTCCCTTTCCGGGATTTACTCATACGGTATACAGGGAAGGAGATCGAGTTTGGTTTGGAGGTCGGTATGGAATATCGGTTTATGACCCGAAACAGAATTTATTTCCAGTACGAAAATTACCTTTCCTGTCTGACCAAGGTAGAATTGTCTGTGCTACAGAAAAGTATAGCAAAAGATATCTTGGAGGCTTTAATTCCTACGGTATTTACGAGATAGATCCAACAACAGGAAATCATGGCGTCCATAGACCTACCAGCAGGACTCCTTTCGATATGACGAGTTTTGCTGAAACTGAGTCAAAACTATACCTGGTCAACTTTCCCTTTGCCATTTATGAATTCGACAAGCGAACCAAGCAATTTAAATCGCTGGTTTTGGAAGGATTTTCAAGGCAAAATCTGATAGATATAAGGCCAAGAGAATTGGAGTTAATCTCGGACAGTGTATTGCTCATCGGAACCGATCGCGGTGGTATCATTAGACATAATCTTGAAAACCAGCAAACAAAACATTTTCAGCAATCGCTTACCGGATTCAACACAACAGATTTTGAACGAATGTCGGATGGAACCTATTGGATCTCATCGGACAGTGGAATTGTCGTTTATTCAGATAAAAATCAGACCTTTGATCATGTTTTCCTGAAAAGTCTTGAAAACAAGAAAAACCAACGAATTAGCTCATTCAAGGAGCATCCGGAAGGGGTATTTTGGATAGGAACTGAATCAGGACTAGTAAAAATGGCCAATCAATCAGATGAAATTGTAGCGAGCAACGGTAAGCCTATTTCAGGACATGCCATTACAGACTTAGAACTAGATGACAAGGGTAACTTATGGATAGCAACGGATAAAGGCATTTCCGTCTTAGACACGGAGACGCTATCTGTTACAAACTTTGATTCAAGGAGTGGATTGAATTACAATGGTGCTATTAAAAAGTTGAAAAATGGAGCCCTTTGGCTTAGTGCTCAGCTTGGCTACATTTTGTTTCATCCCGACTCTTTGTTCAGCGCATCGATCAAACCAGAGGTTGTATTAACCAGCTTTAAGTTGTTCGATCAAGAACAAGAATTGGACAAACATATCGATTTCACTCGTACACTTAACCTGTCATACCAAGACAATTTTTTTTCATTTTCATTTGTATCTCCTACCCTATCGGGAGCTCAGAATGTCTTATACTCTTACTGGCTGGAAGGATTTGATCAAGACTGGTTACCTGCAGGAGACAGGAGATACGCGAGCTATACGAATCTTAGTGGTGGTTTTTACAAATTTCATGTAAGAGCAAAAACTCCTGGTAATTCCTGGGGAACTACCAGAACCATCAATATTATGATTGATCCACCTTATTGGGAAACCTGGTGGTTCATTACTGTTTCGATTTTAGTTTTTACAGGAATTATCTACCGGTTATACAAGTATCGATTAAATCAAGCCTTACGTGAAGAAAAATTAAGATCAGAGTTTTCCCAAAAACTTGCTGAAGTAGAAATGACAGCTCTTCGAGCGCAAATGAATCCTCATTTTCTTTTTAATAGCATCAATTCAATCAATAGCTATATCATCAAAAACAGTATCGAAGAAGCCACAGACTATCTTTCTAAGTTCTCACGACTTATCCGTTTGATTCTACACCACTCTAATGCAAAAATAATCTTGCTTTCAGAGGAAATCGAGACGATAAAGCTATATCTCGAGATGGAGGCACTCAGATTTGACGGTAAATTTGAATATACGTTTGAAATTTCAGATACCATAGAAGTTGATTATGTAGAAGTACCTCCTATGATCATTCAACCCTACATTGAGAATGCCATTTGGCACGGACTGCTTCACAAAACGGGCGATGCACATCTCAGGTTAGTATTCAATCAATTTGGTGAAAATCTGTCAGTAACTATTGAGGACAATGGAATCGGAAGAAAAGCGGCTGCAGAGTTGAAAAGCAAGTCTGCAGTTAAGAAAAAATCAATGGGCATGAAAATCACGCAAGATCGGATTGAACTTCTTAAAAAGATGTATGACGTTGCTCCTACAGTTACCATTGAGGACAAAACTGATAAGAAAGGAAACGCAGAAGGAACTGTTGTTCATCTCCAAATCCCATTGAATGGATAAGAAAAAAGAAATTAAAGCAATTCTTGTTGATGATGAGCAACACGGCTTGGAAACACTATCCTGGCAGCTACAGCAGTTTTGTCCAGATGTTGAAATAATTGGAGTCTATTCAGATCCCAAAAAAGCTATCAGCGAGATAAAAAAAATCAGTCCATCAGTTGTTTTCCTTGACATAGAAATGCCGGGCATGAATGGGTTTGAATTTCTGGAGCAATTTGACTCAATCTCTTTCGAAGTAATCTTCACCACAGCATATGATGAATTTGCAGTGAAAGCATTCAAAGTAAGTGCCCTGGAGTACTTACTAAAACCCATCATTAAAGATGAACTGGTTGCCTCTGTAAATAAACTTAAGTCACTATCTGAGCATTCGAATACGTCGCAGCAGATAGAAATGCTGAGAAGCGTATATGACCTAACCCCACTAAACAAGGTTGCACTACCCACATTCGAAGGGCTTGAATTTATAGAAGTTGAACATATTATTAGATGTGAGGCAGACGATAACTATGCACACGTCCATATAGCAAACCGAAACTCTATTTTGGTCTCAAAAACACTAAAAGAAATTGAAGAACTTCTTAGCGGTCACGGATTCCATCGTATTCACTATTCACACTTAATCAACCTCAACAAAATCAAAAAGTATGTTAAAGGTGACGGAGGATATGTCATCTTAGATGATGATTCCACTGTCAATGTGAGTCGAAGCAAAAAGGAAAATTTCCTAAAGATCTTTCAACGTTCATAAATCAACGTCAACTACTTACCTATTCCGTCATTTACTCAATTTGAGTACTTATTTCGACGCAATCTTGATAGTATAGTTATGCATTGACGGCAATCGTGCACTTTTTTCAGCCAGCAAAAAAAGTATTTGACAATCGCAATCAAGCCAATGAAAAAGTCGCTGCCTGCTTTAGTATTCGTTCAAGTCTTGATTCTCTTTAGCCTACAAGCCCAAGATTCTTATCTTGAATTGTTAGAAAAAGCAGAATCACTCAAGGATGAAGATCCTCAACAAAGCCTTCAATATGTTGACCAGATTCTAAGTGCAGACTCGAGTGAAGTAAACTTAGCAACTCGCATCCAGGCGCTTGAGCTCAAGGCTTTAGGTGAAATGTATAACTACCAGTTTGGACCTGCCAATTCATATTTTTCTCGTGCCTACAATTTGCTTGCAAGTCTTGAAAAAAATGAATCAACTGAATCCATCATAGGCTCTGTTTACCTCAACATCGGAAGAAACTTTGTTTGGCAATCAAAATATGATACAGCGCTAAGCATGATGATTGCGGCTAAGGGAATTTACGAAAACACCAATGAAAAAGACGGCCTGGCTCAAGCCCTGAATGCCATTGCGATCATTTACATTCAATACAGCCAGGATGCTGAAAAAGCACTTGGTTCCTTTAAAGATGCGCTTGCGTTGCATGATGAGACCGGGAATGATGTAGACGCAGCAAGAGTGATGCAAAACATTGGTCAGATCTACAACATGCAAGGCAACAACGATTCTGCTCTTTACTATCTCCGAATATCAAACGGGATGGTAGCGCAACAAAAAGACTTTCGGAGTCTGGCTATCGGTTCAAATATCCTAGGTGCGGTTTTCTTCGATCTCAACAAGTTGGATTCGTCAGAGATCTACTACAAAAAAGCCATTGAATTGGATCTGATCAATCAAGATTCCGTCGGACTGATCTATGATTACAGTCAGCTGGCTACTACACTGGTTAAGAAAAATGATCTGATTCAGGCAGAGAAATATTCACTTTTGGCCTTCAACAATACGAAGGATGTTTTTATTAAATCCGAAAGTGCTGAGACATTATCAAATATTTACGAGTCTTTAGGCAATTCGGAAAAATCACTCACCTACTACAAATTTTTCAAGGACTTCTCTGATTCGATTCGAAATGAAGATCAGCGTACAACCGTTTCAGAATTACAAACCAAATACGAAACTGCTGAAAAGGAGAAAGAAATTGAATTGGCAAATGCTGAACTGGATAAAAAACAACGCTTTCAAACATTCTTGCTTACAATCATTGTATTGATTGTTTTTTTTAGTGCCCTGGCGATTTTCCTGCTAGTTCAACGCTTCAAATTACGTCGTGCACTACTGTCACAAGAAATCGACACGTTAAGATTACAGATCAATTCTATCTTCGGAGGCGGGATCAAGAATCTTGATGTCGGACTTCAAGAGATAAATGAAAACCTTCACCGCCCGCTGACGGAGCGCGAGTACGAAGTACTGAATCACGCCATCTCAGATAAGAACAATAGTGAGATTGCTGATGCTGTTTTCGTCTCTGTCAACACCGTCAAAACCCACTTGAAGAACATCTATACCAAACTGGGTGTCTCCAACAGAAAAGAAGCCCTTGAGATTTTATTGAGAACTAGTTGAGGAGTAAGTAATCATAACTAGCTTTAAATCAGTTATTTATAATATTAATTTGTGTTATGAATTACAAACTACCCACCGGGTAGGTACAAAATCACCCGGGGTGGGTGAATAGTCAAACACTAAGAAAACGGACCTTGGCTTTGTAATTAAATCGCAAAAGCCATGAAAAGTTCTTACTTAAATGACAACTCTCACAGGAGGTTCAAAAAAAGACTAATCGTTTTAGAATTAATCATTTTCTTCCTCTGTATGCTCATTGCATCAGTCAGTGAAGCACAAACGACACTCATTGAATTAAACAACTCTCAATGTCAGCATAGACTTGGACCAAGAGGTTCATTCGATGCAGAACCCAATTTTATTGTCCTGGCCGCTTTTCGTGTTGGAGTTTATCCTCCGAATGTTCCTGACCTGGAAAGCATTACCATAGAGTTAACAGGAAATTTCGATGCGAACGACCTTAATAATTCTACCGGAGGTGCATTGTTCTATACAAAAGGGCTAACTGGATTCCCCAGCAACCAAAGCATTAGAGAAGTAGCCCGTGACGCCAAAGTCATAACCGGCCCTGGAGTTTACACTTTCAACAATCCTTTAGTCGCCAGTAACCAGACAGGTAGTATTGAGTATGGACTTTTCTATATACTTCTGGAAGTAAGTCCCGATGCAGATGAGGACCATTTTTGGTTCAGAGAAACGATGGATGTAAGTAATTTTCTTTTCGATCCTCCAACAAGCTTGACTGGAAGTGTAGAGTTTAAAGCGGGAACTGTTGAACCTGGTCCAGAACAGGTTGAAATCGATTTTATCGGAAAAAATGGATTCATTCAGGCAGAAATCGAACCAAGCTCTAACGAGGGATACACCTTCGAAGTATGGAATTCCGCTACCAATCAATTGGTATTGACC
>JANQST010000037.1 GCA_028279155.1 Cyclobacteriaceae bacterium | reverse complement strand
GAGCCTGTCTCCGTGTTGGCAATTCCATAGCCCTTTGCCCACCTCAATTCTCCATCCAGCACAACAGCCACACTTAAGCCCGGGACATTGAATTCTTTCATTTGATCCTCAATGGCGTACGTTTTTATGGATTCACCTTTAACCTGAATTCGGCCCATTAAACCATTTTCAATTTGCTTGATTTCTTCTTCTAAAGCTGGAGATGAACTTTTTGGAGTACATTGGAACAATACGAAAACTGCTCCCAATAGGAGGATCGGTTGGAATAATTTAGTCATGATTTGGTTGGTCACCACATAAAGGTAGCAGTTTCTCACATTCAAAACTAAAAGCTATAGTCCTTTACCTACTAGCCAATAGCAAACAGCTAATGGCCAAAAGCCATACATCTATTCATAATGTAATGCATCCGTTGGGTTGATGTTTTCAATTTGCACCACCTTGAACCCTACTACAATTAGGATCAATAAGAAGGTGGCAATAGCAACACCTATAAATGTCACAAAACCAAGAGAAATCTGATAGCTGAAATTCTGTAACCAGCCATTCATTATGTACCATGTAATTGGAATTCCAATTACATTTCCTATGATCAATAAACGGATGTAGTTGCCGGAGAGAAGGTACAAAGTGCCTTTCATTTTGATTCCCAATACTTTTCGAATAGCGATCTCTTTTGTGCGCTCTTTGATGGAGAAGCTGAGCAATGCATAAACTCCAAGCAAAGCCAGGATAATGGCGATGGTGGTTAGCAAACCAATTAGCTGACTAGTCTGATTTTCAACTTTGTAAAGTCTCTTGAATTGGTCATCAACAAACGCATACTCAAAAGGCGTGGATGGCATTACCTCAGAAAATTTGGTTTCAAGTTCTGACAGGAAAGCAAGTGGATCTTGCGCATCATATTTGATTGATACCATGCTGTACTTTTCATTTTCTCTAATCACCAATACCACAGGTTCTACTGCTGTGTGTAATGATTTATAGTTGAAATTTTCTGTCACTCCAGCAATTGGAAGCATACCATTGCGACCATAGGGAGAAATAGTTTTGCCAAGTCCTTTACCCCAACCGGCTTCTCTGATAGCCGCCTCGTTGACGATATAGGTATACTTTTGGCCAGAGGTGAGCGCCTTGATTTCATCTAGATTTCCTTCTTTTAATTGTATACCAAAGGTTTCAACAAAGTTTTTATCTGCCATGATAAGATTCCAGCCTATTTCCTTGGACTCTTCAGGAGTGAACCCCTCAAGTAACATACTATGATTCCAGTTTGCATCCCCTGGGGTGAATCTTGAACCCGTCACATTTTTAACACCCGCTACTTTTTCTAATTCAGGTATGAGTAGACCTACCTTATTTTGAGATGCTTGATCAAACAGTTGAAGTGTTATAATTCCTTGCTGATCAATTCCAATATCATGACTCTTAAGAAAGGCCAGTTGCCGATAGATGAATACTGATGATAAAATCAATATGCATGAAACAGCAAACTGTACGATCATTAAAGACTCTTTAAAACGTTTTCCTTTGTTACCAATTTTTATTACGCCTTTCACTGCGTTCACTGGATTAAAAGAAAGTATGTACAAGGCGATGTACAGACCTGAGAAAAGTGCAATTGACAGAATAAGGACAACAATCCCTGAGATTAATACAGGATCAAGAATGGTCAAAACCATGTCTGATTGAATAATGTTATTGATGCCTGGTAATGCTAAATCAGCTAAAATTATTGCCAATACAGAAGCGATGGCAGTGGTAATAATACTTTCTGTCACAAACTGCGCAACCAATTGCTGCCTGGAAGCACCAAGTACTTTTCTTACTCCTACTTCTTTGATTCTTCGTGTTGAACTGGCTACACTTAGATTAACAAAATTGATAAATGAAATCAGCAAAATGGCGGCTGCAACCGAACTATAGATAAGAAGGTATTTTGGATCATATGATGCTTTTAGGTTTCCATCGGTTGGCTGAAAATATATATCGGTGAGTGCCTGAAAAGCCAATTCGTCAAATTTCATAGATTGATTGTTTCCATAGTCTGCTGTAATTGCTTTCATTTTTTCTTCAGCAATTATTGGGTCTGTTCCTTCTTCCATTAGGATATAAGCGAAGTAGTTAAACATGCCCCAGCCTGAAGTAATACTAGCACCTGGCTTAGCAGCTGGTAAATTTTCAAACGGAACAATGAAGTCGATATCAAAATGACTGTTTGTAGGAATGTTTTCGAAGATTCCAGCAACCTGGAAATCAAACTTTCCATCCACTTTTATAACCTTGCCAATAGGATCTTCAGTTTGAAAATACTTTTGGGCCATATCTTCTGAAAGAAATGCAAAGTTGGCCGCAGGATTTTCATCGATTCTACCTTTTACAGTTTTGATATTAAACATTGGAAAGATAGATGGGTCTGCAAGGAAGAAATTTTCTTCATTAAAGACGTTTTTATCGTACTCTACAGCAATTTTATCATTGTAGCTAAACTTGGTAAGTCTGGCAAAATCAATGACTTCTGGAATCTCAGCCTTAAGCTTTGGTGGAATTGGGGCAGCTACTTTAACCCATCCATTTTGATTGGCTACATCTCCAGTTACAACTCGATAAATACTCGAAGAGTTAGGATGGTATTTATCATAACTCGTTTCGTAATCAATGTGCAGATAGGCCATAATACATCCTGTGATGCCAATGGTTAAAGCAAGCATATTGAGTAGAAAGGTGCTTTTATTTTTGATTAAGGACCTAAGGGAGGTTAAGAAGAGGTTTCGAAGCATAGTTATAAGGTTTTAGTAATGGACAGGAGAGTGTACGTAGAAGTTGCAAATAGCACGATAGTTTGTTACAAGTGGTAATTACGGTTCCATTCGGCCTAGATAATCAACCACTCCCTTCAAAACTCAAAAGATGAGTTTACTCTCCACGTACATTCGTGGAGAATTCAAAAATTAAAAAATCATGAAGAGACTAATTACATTATTCAGCCTGATACTAGTGATGTACATCGCTAGTGGTCAGAAGTACACGTTCGATGTTGAAGTAACCGGAAAAGGCACCCCGGTACTTATGATTCCTGGCCTATCATCTTCTGGTGATGTGTGGGATGAAACTGTAGGGGAATTGAAGAAGGATTACGAATGCCATGTGGTGACTTTGCCCGGATTTGCCGGACAACCTCCTGTGGAAGAGAAGAATTACCTGAATTACATTGGAGATGAGCTCATTACCTATTTAAAAGATGAAAAGCTTAAAAACACTGTAATTATCGGGCATAGCTTGGGAGGTTTTCTAACCTTGTATATAGGATCTAAAGAACCTGAGTTGGCTTCTAAACTTATTGTGGTAGATGGACTTCCATATTTTGGCGCGATGCAAAATCCGCAGGCGGCACCTGAGACCAGCAAGTCGATGGCCGAAATGATGAAACGGAACATTGAATTACAAACCCCTGAACAATATGAAGCAATGCAGCCCATGATGCTTAAGACAATGATGAATGCTGATGAAGATATTGAGGTTGTGATGGAATGGGGAAGAAAAAGTCATACGCCCACAGTAGCCCAGGCAATGTATGAATTATATCAGATAGATCTTCGAAACGAGGTTTCCAAGATTAAAGCACCGACACTTGTTTTAGGTGCATGGGTAGGATACAAGGATTATGGTGTGACTAGGGAAATGACAGAGCGATCATTTCAACACCAATACAGAAATCTTGAAAATGTCAAGATAGAAATGACTGATGAAGGCAAACACTTCATTATGTGGGATGACCCCGATTTTTACTTTGCCAAGATCAAAAGCTTCTTGGATGAAAAGAGCTAATCAATTTTTTATCCTAGGGTTAGTGGGGCTCATCATAAGCCTCACTAATTACTTTTTCATAAGTGAATCTGGTAGCGACGTTTTCACTTACATTTTACCGTGGGTAGTTTTTCTTATTATTGGAACCTCAATGAAGTTAAGGTATGTCAAGAAATAAGTGGTATTGGACATTACAGATTACAGGCTGGACATTGTACGGCATCATTGGGATGCTGATAATGTGGTACTTTGTTGAGTTCAATCTCGCAAATCTCAGCTTCCAGCTTTTTGCTTCCGCTATGATGTTGTTCACAACACATTTCTTACGGATATATGTAAAAGAAAAGCAATGGTTACAACTGCGGTTCAAGGCGCTAGTCCTAAGACTTGTTCCAACACTAATGATCCAGGCGGTGGTGACCAATTCTTTGGTCACGGCTTATGGAGTTTTATTAACCGAGCTAATACCTCAGTCCAACTTCTCAATCCCGGTATTCTTATTGTATACTCTTCAGACGTTTGTGTATCTCTCACTTTGGATGGGAATCTACCTTATCATCTATTTTTTCAGAAATTATAAGCGAGAGGAGATCGAAAAATGGAAGCTTCAAACTGCACTAAAGGACGCGGAACTTATTGCACTTAAAGCTCAGATCAATCCCCATTTTCTTTTTAACGCACTTAATAACATTCGTGCGCTCATTTTGGAAGATCAAATGAAAGCTAGAGATATGGTCTCACATTTGTCAGAGCTTTTAAGATATTCTATTCAGTTCAATACAAATGAAAAGGTATCTGTAGCAGAAGAATTGGAGATTGTCCAGAAATACCTGGAATTGGAAACAATTCATTATGAAAAGAGACTCCGCTTCAACATTGATTTCAATTCTGAATTGAATGGCTGTAAAATTCCGCCCATGATCATTCAATTAATGGCGGAAAATGCTGTAAAGCATGGAATCTCCCAGGTAAAAGGCGGAGGAGAGATCAACATTAATATTGGATCAGATGAAGACGAATTAATCCTGGAAGTCCGCAATACCGGTGTGTTAAATGCAAACAATAGCAGTGGAGGAATTGGACTCAGGAATGCGACTGAACGAATTCGAATACTTTTTGAAAAGGAACCAAACCTGGAATTGGAACAGGAAGGAGAGATGGTCAAATCCGTACTTAAACTACCACTGGAAAAATGAAAGCACTAATAATTGATGATACTCGGCTGGCCAGGCAAGAACTGCAATTTTTGCTTGAAAAAAGAAGCGATATTGAAATCCTTGGTGAAGCCGAAAATGTAGATGAGGCATTGGAAAAGATTAGTGAATTGAATCCTGAGCTGCTGCTTCTCGACATTCAAATGCCAGGAAAAGATGGGTTTGAATTATTAGAAACATTGGATGAAGTGCCACATGTTATTTTCACAACTGCATATAGCGAGTTTGCCATGAAGGCATTTGAGTACAATGCCTTGGATTATTTAAAGAAACCGATCACAGAGGAACGACTTGATAAAGCTTTGGAGCGGGTCAAAATCAGTCACGAAGAGAAAAATTCCGATAAAAAGGTTCTTGGTGAATCGAGCCAGGTGTTTGTAAAAGATGGAGACAAGTGCTGGTTCGTGAACCTCAAGGAGGTTCGGGTCTTTGAAATCTGGGACAACTACACCCGCATCTATTTCAAAGACCAAAAGCCAATGATTCCCAAGACATTACAATACATGGAGTCACGATTGGATCCTGAGGTGTTTTTCAGAGCAAACCGTCAACAAATCATTAACCTCAAATGGGTTGATAAAATTGAACCGTGGTTTAGTGGTACGATAAGATTGTATTTGAAAGATGGTACTGAGGTAGAAGTTTCCAGAAGACAAACATCTCGCTTCAAGGAGTTGATGAGTTTTTAAGCAAAGATTTAAGCCGCATCAACTGTTCCTTGTTGCTCTCAATATTGATATTTTCGAGGATATTCTTCTTTTCTAATGAAGTCAGATGCCAGCTTAAAGAGGCTCTTTTCACATCAGATTCATCTTTGGCATTATAATGTGAATCATAGGCAATCTCTACAACATCCAATTCTCCTTTGAACCAGTCTTTCGCTTTTTCAATCCTAACGTCATTGTTGATATCCTGCATGTTAGAAAGATTATTATAAACACTTGCAATTGGATACGTAAGTCTATCCAGAACGGAAGGTATTGGACGATCTTCGATGGGTGAATTGGATTTGGTGTCCCGAATTACTAGGAGAACAATTCCTGCGGTGTTTTCAGCTATCCAATCTTTGAATACATGAGCGAACTTAAGCGCATCTGAAACGCCGAAGTTGTCCGAAATACCTGCATCCATTATCTCAATTCTTGGTTCACTCGGTAAGCTGATGGAAGGTGTGATATAAGGAAATGAGGCGGACATTCGCAAAGCCGAGAGAAAGCTAAGGTCTTCAGCGGATTGGTCCTTAAATAAAGCTTGAAAATCAGCTCCACGTATTTTTAGGGTTGGATCATTGGTAATCTCTGATTTGACACCCATATAGCTGACAGGCTGAGAAGAAATGTAGAGTTTTCTTCCATCGTTAGCGATGGTTGGAGAAAGAATCAGAGTAGGAATTTCCGCATTTTCTTCGGAATCCTGATAATCACTTATTTTCTTATCTAAGACACCTTCAAGATTCCCGTTTAGGTTTTGCTCAAATGAATACCCTCGATCGATTTTATAACTTCTTCCGGAATACTCATATGTTTGAAGTTTGACGAAAAGGTCATTAACTAAAAGGCTGAAAATTACAGGATTCAGATTGTCCTTTCCCATATTCGAGAGCATCACTCCTTTTTTTTCAGTAATCAAATCTTGATGATACAATTCACGATAATAGGCGGCTCCAATAGCTCCTCCAGATGCGCCGGTTATTAGGAAAATTTGATCCATCAAAGTTCCTTCGAGAACACTGTCGGCCTTCAATAAAGAATTGACAGTCCAGAGTGCTGCACGTTGACCACCTCCACTTACACAGAGTAAAACCATTTTTTGATTATTGGGATCAGGCCATTTGTTTTTCCAGTTTTCCAGCGTCTGAAGCATGTGTAGTTCATCGTGTTGAAACTGCTGTTTGGAGTGAGTTTCTTTCAGTGATTCAA
>JANQST010000035.1 GCA_028279155.1 Cyclobacteriaceae bacterium | reverse complement strand
GAACTTCAGTTTTATACTCGTCAGGTACCGGCAGTCCGTTCTGAAGCTCAGGAAGCAATGCGGTATACCTTGCTAATCGCTCGCTCCAGGTTTTGTCTTTGATTAGCACATAAGCTTCATGAGCGGCCTTATAGCCATAAAGATTATCCTCATAATTTTCTATTGGCCCAACAATAAAATCAATTGTGTTTGTTTTCATGTCCATCCAGGCCATATCGCTTGGTTGATAGACATCTGTTAGAAGAGCATCACCACGAATAGTAAGATATTCCTTTAAACTCTGATCTTCTGCAAGATCTGCACACTGGTTAAGTAAATCAACCGCTTTTTCTATTTCCTTTTTAAACATTTCCCTATAAGGGACAGAAATGAGGTCGCCATCGGTGTTTCGGCGAATAAAGGTGTATAGACTTGCTTTATCTTCAAGTTCTGCTGCTTCAAACTCCTCTTTCGAAATATCAAATGGATAAAAATTGGCTCCAGGAGGTTTTTGGTCGAACCCACTGATAAAAGGTCTGTTACCATCCAATCGATCCCATGGACCATAATTGATTTTAAGGTAATTGACAGTCGCAGGGTCATCCATAGAAGCAAAAAGCTCTGCTTTTTCCCCATAAGCCTCGTACCAAAAAAGATCGTCCATGATTTTGCTTATTTCTATAAGTAGCGGGATCATTTGCTTTTCCTTTTCAGTCAATACCGATAGGTCTGTCGTCAATCTGACCGTCTTGTAAGACGCTAGCTTTTTGGCAATATTGTCGGTTTCTGTTTCACTGGGCACACTACATCCAAGCAGCATGACCAATGCCAGGGCATTAATGTGTAGGGTTTTCATGGTTGATAAGGTGTTTGTTCTTATAAGTTAAGCATTATTGGGCAGGAAAAGGAGGAATATTGGTCATTCTTTAAAATGATTTAAATTCACATCCTCTTTAAAATCAACCACTTAGAATGAAGAAAATAACTCTACTATTATTGATTGCAGGTTTAGCATATTCCTGTTCAAATGGCAATGATCCAGTAAAAGCTAGTGTTTTAGAACAATCATTGAAGTCTCATATTGAAGTGCTCTCTTCGGATGAGTTTCTAGGGAGAAAGCCGTTTACCGAGGGGGAAGTCAAAACGATTAATTATTTGAAAGAGCAGTTTGAAACTTTAGGGTTGGAAGCTGGAAATGGAGATTCTTACTTTCAAGATGTGTCAATGGTAGAGTTAACTGCCTTACCTTCTGAGACCATGACCATAAGTGGAGGTGCCAATGACGTAGTATTGAATGTTTCTGAAGATTTTGTGGCATACACTGAGAAAGTAGAAGAAGGCTCAAGTATTGAATCATCAGAACTTGTCTTTGCGGGATATGGAATCGTGGCACCAGAATATGGGTGGAATGATTATGAAGGATTGGATGTAAAAGGAAAAACAGTAGTAGTACTGGTAAACGATCCTGGTTTTGCTTCGGGAGATTCAACCTTTTTCAAAGGAGAGACAATGACCTATTACGGTCGTTGGACCTATAAATATGAAGAGGCCGCCAGACAGGGTGCAGCCGGATGTCTTATTGTTCACGAGACAGTACCTGCAGGTTATCCATGGTTGGTAGTTCGCAATTCCTGGTCGGGAGCGAGTTTATATCTGGACAATGCTGGTGGAAATTATCAAAGTGATATTATAGGATGGATCACACGAGATGCTGCCATTCAAATATTTGAAGCTTCCGGACAAGACATGAGGAATTATGGTGAAATGTCCAGAAGTAGAGACTTCAAGCCATTTAGCCTGGGGCTATATGCAACGGTATCTGTAGCCAATGAAATCAAAAGAGATGTTTCAAAGAATGTAATAGCAAAAATCACGGGATCTAAAAAACCGGATGAGTACATCATTTACTCAGCCCATTGGGATCATCTGGGAATAGGCCCGGAAATAGATGGAGACTCAATTTATAATGGTGCACATGACAATGCCACAGGCATTGCCACTATGCTTGGTATAGCTGAAGCATTTTCAAAATCAACTCCACTGGAAAGAACGATTATCTTCTTAGCAGTAACTGCTGAAGAACAAGGCTTGCTGGGATCGAAACATTATGCGGAAAACCCGATCTACCCTGTGGCTAAAACAGTCGCGAATATCAACATGGATGGGATTACCTATATAGGTCCCATGAAGGACCTTACAATCATTGGCTATGGGCAATCAGAGTTGGAAGATTTAGCGGAAGAACTGGCAAAAGAACAAGGGCGCTACATTATCCCTGACCAGGAGTCAGGCAAAGGATATTTCTTTCGGTCGGATCACTTCAATTTCGCGAAGGTAGGAATCCCGGCACTGTACGCTTCCGGTTCATATGAGCACATGACGAAAGGAGTTGATTACTACAACGAAAAAAATCTTGAATATTTAAGTACACAGTATCACCGTCCACAAGATGAATACGATGCTTCTACATGGGTGTTTGATGGGATGGCTTTGGATGGACAATTGATGTACAACATTGGTTGGAGATTAGCTAACTCTGAAATTTGGCCAAGATGGAAGGAAGGATCAGAGTTTAAAGCAGTACGCGAAGCAAGCTTAAATTAGCACGATGAGTTAAAAACCAAATAAGATAATTATGAAGAACCTAATCATTCTTGGAATCTCTGGATTAATCATTATATCCTGCGCACAAAATCAACCGGCAGAAAAGGAAGAAGTACAAGAACTCTATGACTATGATGTTGAAGAACGAGTTGCTTCAATGGATATCACGTTGACTGAGCCACCAGCGCCAGTAGCGAATTACGTTAATTCCGTACGCACAGGTAATTTGGTATTCATGGCAGGTAAGGGTCCAAATAAACCAGAAGGTGGCTATGTGACTGGAAAGCTGGGAGCTGATCTTACAGTAGAGGAGGGCTATGCTGCTGGCAGACTTGTTGCAATAGCTCAACTTTCAGCACTGAAAGCAGAGGTTGGTGACTTGAATAAAGTGGTTCGAATTGTTAAAGTCCTGGGTATGGTAAACAGCGCCCCTGATTTTGGCAATCAACCTGAGGTGGTTAATGGCTTCTCGGATACGATGGTAGAAGTTTTTGGAGAAAGAGGAAAGCACGCCAGAGCAGCTGTCGGAATGGGAGCCTTACCAAGGAATATTGCCATAGAGGTTGAAATGATTGTGGAAGTTCAAGATTAGTAGATGGAATTTTCGCTTGAAGAATCTATTTCGATCCTGAAGAAGACGCCAGGTACCATTCGAAATACCCTAGAGGATTTACCTGAAAAGTGGACGCATCAAAATGAAGGTCCAGAAACCTGGAGTCCCTTCGATGTGGTCGGACACTTGATCCATGGAGAAAAGACCGATTGGATCCCTAGAACGAAAATTATCTTGTTTGAAGAGGATAAAAGTTTTACGCCTTACGATCGGTTTGCCCAATTCGAAGAAAGCGTTGGCAAGACAATGGATGATCTTCTTGATGAATTTGAGATGCTTCGCAAACAAAATATCGATGCGTTGATTGCCTTAAACCTTCAGGAAGAAGACTTTGATAAAAAGGGTATCCATCCGGAATTTGGTGAAGTGACACTTAAGGAGTTATTGTCGGCTTGGGTAGTCCACGATCTTGGACATATTGTTCAAATCAACAGGGTAATGGCAAAGCAGTACAAGGATGAAGCGGGTCCCTGGCCTAAGTATTTGGCCGTCTTGAATAGCTGATTTTTTTTAGCTCCATAGTATCTTACCCTTCCAACCAATTACCTAAGCAATGAAAATTAAAACTTTGATCATTGTAGCATGCTCCTGTATTTTAATAGGAGAGGCTACAGCTCAGAAAAAGCCAGCCTTTCTGAGTAAAAAACAAGTGACGATTAAATCACTCGATGGTAAGTATGAGGAATTGACCGATTTGAGTAATAAGATTTGGTCATATGAGGAGGTTGCCTTTCAAGAGAAACAGTCTGCAGAGGCTTTGATTCAGTATGCAGAATCCAATGGGTTTACAGTAGAAAAAGGAGTAGGGGAGATTCCAACGGCCTTTGTGGCTGAATATGGATCCGGAGCTCCAATCATTGGGATTATGGGTGAGTTTGACGCGTTACCTGGCCTGTCCCAAAAACCTGTTCCTTACAAGGATCCTTTAAATGAAGGTTCAGCCGGACACGGGTGTGGCCATAATCTTTTTGGAGTTGCCTCATTAGGAGCTGCTATTGCAATAAAGGAATTAATTGAAAGTGGACAACTGAAAGGTACTGTTCGTTTTTATGGAACCCCGGCAGAAGAGAAATTTTTTGGAAAACTTTGGATGATCCGTGCCGGTGTTTTTGACGATGTGGATGTTATGATGGACTGGCACCCAAGCGCGGAGACCAAAGCAAGCGTCCAAAGCTCTTTGGCTTTAGTGGATTTCATGGTGGAATTCACCGGGCAAGCAGCACATGCCTCATCCGACCCTTGGAATGGAAGAAGTGCATCAGATGCATTGGAGCTATATACCACAGGGATAAACTATTATCGCGAACATGTGAAGCCTACTGTGCGGATCCACTACCATATCCAGGATGCTGGCAAGGTGGTTAATGTTGTACCAGATTATTCACGTATCTGGACACGAGTTCGGGATACACGCCGAGATGGGATGGAGGTTGTTTGGAAACAGGTGGAACGAATCGCAGAAGGTGCTGCTATTATGGCCAACGTTGATTATGAGATCAATCTTATCTCTGGTGTTCACGAAATTGTTGTTAACAGGGCTGGAGGAGCTCGACTTCAGAAAAACCTTGAATTTCTTGGTGTAATAGAC
>JANQST010000032.1 GCA_028279155.1 Cyclobacteriaceae bacterium | reverse complement strand
TGTTCTCTATTGTTGGGACCAACCAATTGAGAACAATATGTTAACGGGCTTGCATGCTACACAAATTGACATTTCCAAACAAAAAGAGGCTGAAAACTCAAACGCGAAGATGCTCGAAGATTTGAAAGAATATGCGTTTCTCACATCCCATAAATTGAGAGCTCCTTTGGCAAATATTTTAGGCCTATCAACAATACTTGAATCAGAGGATGATGATAAAATCTCGAAGGAAGTTTTGAAAATGCTAAAATCGTCTACTGAGGTTTTGGATAGTGTAATCAAAGAAATGAATGAAATATTAAGTAGAAATCAATACGACAAAATTGTAAAGAAGGAAACTTAGCGTTATGTCCCAAATGCTAACAAATACTCCTTCACCCATTCGTAGTGAATTTCAAAACTATCTTCATAGCCTGGTTTCAAAATCTCACCCAGGATGAGGTCCTCAGATTTAAATTCAGTTTTTATCTCGTCTTTTAAACTTAGAAAGCGGCGCCCGAATATTTTGTAAACCACCTCTTTTGCTCCCCATATCGTGCATAGTTTTTCCAAATCATCTCTATACTTTTCTTCAGATTTATGGAGAAATTTAGCTTGAACAGTTTTATGCTTTTCCCTAGGCCGCTCCATATCTATTCCACAAGGTTTTTTAAGATGTATCATTGCCGCCGCAATAGGGAAGGAATGTGAAATGGAAATATGAGCATGACTATCTACCAGGTAGGGCTTGCCATTGTCCTGCTTGCTAATGCCTTTGTATTTTATGCCGAATGTATCACATAGACTTTTTACCAAAACTCGTCCGACAATCCATTCCGCTTGCCTGACAGGATTAAGGTCCGCAGGAAAAGGTTCGGGAGACAAATAGGGGATTTCAAGAAATGTCTCTTGTATATTCCATACCGCATAGGCAGAATGATCATCAATCTTCTTATCTAATAGTAAAGGCATGAGGCAATTGTAATAATTTTGTGGCCCAAATGAGCAACATCCAGGTAAAAAAGCTCCACACCTTCTTAGGACATAATGATAGCCTTTATAGCCTCGAGGCATTAGATGAGCACCGTTTTTTTTCGGCCGGATCAGAAGGGATGGTTGTTCTCTGGGATTTGAAATCACCCGATGCGGGAGAAGTGGTAGCAAAGGTGGAGGGTTCTATCTATGCGATGACGTATGATCCAATTGATGGAATGCTATACGTTGGGGAAAACAATGAAGGAATTCACAAGATTGATCTAAACAAGCAAAAAGAAGTAGGATCGCTTCAATTGGGGAATCATCAAATTTTTGATTTGAAGATCAATGATGGCATGCTTTGGGTAGCCTTAGAGTCAGGAGAGATTGTTCAATTGTCTTCTTCTCTTGATGTGTTGAAAAGGAAAAAAATAGTATCCGAAAGAGCACGCAGCATAGACTTCTTAAGAGATAAGTTAGCGATTGGGTGTAGCGACAATACATTGAAAATTTTGCGAGAAGAAAGTTTAGATCAGATTCATGAATTAAAGGCTCATAAAAACTCTGTTTTTGTAGCCAAGTATCACCCGTCTGGGAAATACTTGATTTCAGGAGGGAGAGATGCGCAGCTCAATGTGTGGGACACTGAAGTGGATTACATATTGCGAGAATCATTAGCCGCTCATCTTTATACTATCAATCACCTGGTTTTCAATACCGATGGTAAATATTTCGTTACATGCAGCATGGATAAGTCAATCAAATTATGGAATGCCCACAACTTTAAATTATTAAAGGTGTTAGATAAGCATAGGCACGCTGGGCATGGAAACAGCGTTAATAAGCTGCTCTGGATGAAATATCAAGACTTGTTAGTATCTTGTAGCGATGATCGCACAATATCTGTTTGGGACATAAATTTGGAAGGATGAAGATCACCCCACTTGAAATACGCCAAAAGGATTTTGAGAAAAAACTTAGAGGATTTGACAAGGATGAAGTCAATGCTTTTTTGCTTTCACTATCAAATGAATGGGAACGTGTTTTAGATGAAAGCAAAGAACTATCGATCAAACTCAAGCATGCCGAAAAAGAAGTAGGCAAGCTTCGGGAAGTGGAGAGCTCCCTTTACAAAACTCTTAAAACCGCAGAAGATACAGGAGCCAATTTGATTGACCAATCCAACAAAGCTGCAGAACTTCATATGAAAGAAACCCAGATGCGTGCAGAAGCGCTGATGAGTGAGGCTAAGTCAAAGGCCAAAGCCATGATGGAGAAGGCAGAGGTTGAGGCAAGACAAATCATAGAAGAGTTGCAGGAGGCAGTGAAGAACATTGAACAAAACCATCGCGACATTGAAAATCATCGGCAAAATGCCATCAATGAATTAAAGAATCTTTCGGTTGATTTGATTGAAAAAGTGGAACGTACTTCAAAAGAGCAAAAGGAATTTCGGTTTGAAGACTATGTAAAGCGCGTAAAGGAATTAGCGAGGGAAAGTGGGGAAAGAATCAAATCAGAAAATACTGATCTCGTTATGCCTCAAACTCCAAAGATCGAAGACTCCATTGATTCGACGGAGGAAGACACTTCAGACGATGAACCTGAGCCCCCTGTAAAGAGCACGGAGCAACAAGTAGAACCACAGGTTGAGGAGCCAACTCCGGATCCAGAACCGGTAGCTGAAATTGAAGAGCCTGAAGAGGAGCCGACTGCTGAAGTTGAAGAACAGGAAGAAGAACCGGTACCTCAAGTTGAGGAGCCTGAACCTGTTGCTGAGGAACCAGTTATAGAAGAGGCGGTGAAGGAAGATAACATTGTGGAGCAAGAGGAAGAAACGTTACCGGAAGAACCAATACAAGACCAGGATGAGGAACCGGAACCAATAGCTGCGGAAAAAGATGTTGAGGAAACCCAGGAGGAAGTAATTGAAGAGAAGCCTGGACCTAGAATTGCAAGAACCGTTTCATTTTTTGATGAATTGGACGATAAGGATTAAGACATTCACTAATACATCCATTCAAAATTCACTCATTCAAAATTCAATAGCATCATGGGTAAAGTTTCGTTAGAAGGCATGGAGTTTTATGCCCGTCATGGCTATTACGAGGAAGAACGAGTCATTGGCAATAAATATAGTGTAGACGTAACACTGGATCTCGATTTTGGCCATGCTGCCCAAGATGATAAACTGGAAGGTACAGTTGACTATGAGCGGGTCTATGAAATTGTCCAGAAAGTAATGAGCATCGATGCACGACTGCTGGAACACCTGGCAGGTAAAATGATCAAGGCCTTAAAAGAAAATTTCGATCAGGTTCGATCTGTGGAGGTAAAGATCAGTAAATACAATCCGCCGATTAAAGGCTTATGCAAAAGAGCGGTAGTTACTCTTGAGGGATGATCACTTAATCAATACTCGCTGTAGTATTGAATTACTTACAGATTGAGCTTTTATAATGTAAAGTCCTGCTGGTTTCTTTAGATACAGTTCAGTATTGAATTGACCATTTACGGTTGACATAAATAGTTCGGAGAATACAACTTTGCCTGATACATCCGTGATACTAATCAGTAGTTCTTGATTCGAACCAAATCCTCCCCCATTTATTTCAATCTGACCTTCACTAGGATTTGGATAAACATTTAAGGCAGGAACTTCAGTATTAGAAAGTCCAATGTAAACAGACTTGATTTCAGAGTTCTCAAATTTTCCATCAAAATCTGTTTGACGTAAATAATAATAGTTAAGTCCAGCAGACGGACTTAGATCTTTCCACGAGTACTTTAACAACTCTGTAGAATTTCCTTGACCATTTATTCTTCCGATTTCTGAAAAACCTACACCATTAGAAGATCGGTAGATTGAAAAATAATCGTTGTTTGTTTCACTGGCTGTAGCCCAGTCAATTCTTACATATGAATCCAGGGAAATGACATTGAAGTTTACTAGCTCGATAGGTAATGGTCCATCTCCCGATCCACCACCAACAGGGCTAAATGAAGTTACACCAGCAGTACTTGCGGCGTAAACATCTGTACTTGGGTTAGTAGCTGTAATTCCTGATTCGTATTGAATCCAGGAAGTTGTATAGTGACGAATAAACATATCAGTTCTATCAAAACCCACAAGTTCGTCGGCAACATTCCATTGAATGGTGAGCGTGACGTTAGAGCCACCAGCTACAGCCTCGTCAATAAACCAAGTTTTGTCAATCATGTTAGACGTTAGCCTTGAGCCAGAACCAATAGCTCCTCCGCTATACGCATTATCGGCCACTCGAATGCAGAAATCATCATCTGTTCCAATATTATTGATAGTTATTGGTGTGTATTCGGTTGAACTTATTCCGACTGGAAAGAGAATATTTCCTATTCGTCCGGTAGCTCCTATACCTTCCTGCTCAAGACACTGTGTTCCTTCAGTAATGAAAAAACTCGAAACAGATCCACCTGAAATTTGACCAGCAGAGGTAATGGTTAGCGTGTTATCTGAAATAGTAATAAATCCGCTAGTCAGCGTAACAGTACCTTCGATTGTTGTTGCAGTTTCGACTCTTACTTCATTGCCTGAATTGTTGACCTCTACATCTTCGAATGTTATTGCAGAACTGCCTGAGATTTGTTGTTCTGATGAGCCTGCGAAAGTCACTTTCCCACCGCCATGAGTAAATGTACCACTATTTGTGAGTCTTCCAGTCACAGTTAACTCAAAACCGCCAAGTCCAAAACTGGCACCACTTTCGATGATCAAATCTACCACTTGCGTATTTTGCGTTAGAACAGGATAATTTCCAAGACCACTTTCTAGAATAATGCTTTCAGTTATTGCTGGTACAACGCAATTTGACCAATTGTTGGCATTATTGAAATCTGTTTCTGCACCTGAAGCACCACCAACCCAGGTGATTTGAGATTCCTCATTTGCCGAGGCGTATGTATAAAATGAGCCAGGATCAGATTGGTTATTATACATGGTTTTGATCCAGTCAGCAGATCTGGCTGCAGGCATTATGGTGACATGATCAATCAGGCCATCAAAAGGAAGTGCATCTCCAGCATCATTGCCAATTAGAATATTTGCGTTGGTTGCATTTAAGGTTCCCGTCTGTGCAACTGATGCGATTGGACTCCCATTTTCATAAATAATCACATTAGAACCATCATAAACACCCGTGACCATGATATCAGCACTTGCAACAAGGTCACTGGGAAGAGATTCTGCGGCTACTGTCCCACTTCCTGTTGTTACTTCAAAAGAAAATTCATTTTCATCCGGATTAAGGTTGTTTACAAAGGTTTTGATCTCAAAATCACTGTGCGAAATGATAATGGCGTCATCTGTATCTGCTCCGACAGCAGCTGCAGCCAAAGACTCAGGATTGATCCATGCTGAAACGGTAATGGCGCTACCTGAAGTTGTGTAAGATGAATATGTAAAATTGTCGTTGGCATCACCCTCCTCAAAGTCAATAGCACCACCTCTTTGGCTTGAAGTACTGGCTGCCAATCCGTTTCCTGTGCCATCCAGATTATTAGCGGTTGCATCTGCAACAGTGGTGGGCGTTGCATCATTCATCAACCACACAGCAGCATAATCATCTGAATTACTATCATTATTCCAGGTATTTGTATTGAACAGATTAGGAAGACCACTTCCGGTACAGTTTCCGTAATAAATAAAGATTTCTGTGTCCTGAGTAGCGGAAAGAGTTGGAATCTTAACCCATGCGATCAATTGACCTGTTGCATCATTGTAAGATTCCCTGTATTGTGTCAGCTCATTCCCACTTTCATCAGTAAAAGTAATATCATCTCCCAGCGTTCCGTTTCCATTGTCAGTATCATACACGTTTCCACCATTGGCTGTTGTAGCCAAATCCCCATCAGTGATATTAACAAGCAGTGGAAACTCGGTCAGGTTTGTGCTTCCAGCGACCTTACTCTTATCAATAGTGATGGATTTACGATATGCGTAATTGCTTAAGAACCGCCCCTGAACATTAATAGTAATCACGTTGGAGGCATCTGTACATGTACCTGAAGTAGCTGCTACTCGGAAGTAAGTCGTTTGAGTCAGTGAGGTTGTGTTATAGGTGGAATTCGTGGCACTACCAATGTCTGTAAAAGTGATATTATCAGTAGAAGACTGCCATTGAAGGCTGCCCGAAGAACCTGTTGTCGTAAGTGTTGTTGATTCTCCGGTGAATATATTTTCATCAATTGCAGAAACCACTCCTCCATTTACATCACAACCTTCCTCTCCTCCAACGGAGCAGAAAGAGCTGTTTTCCCTTTGGTTGTTGTACTCAGTTAGCAACCAATCTGCAGACCGAACAACGCTTGCTATCCTAACTTCATCAATGATACCATCAAAGGGTTTTCTTGTCGTTGGGTCACCTCCATCGGCAGGTCCTGGATTGTTGCCAAGTGCCACTCGGAAACCTGTGTTTTGCTCGATTTTTTCACGGTCGTTAAGTTCTGTGTATGAGTTCACCTGGATTCCGTCTTCATACACAATTACATTACCATTTGCGGTGTAGGTACACGCCGCAAATACCCATGTGTCTGGCGAAAAATTGACGTTTGAGGTTCTTTCAAGGGTTTCGGGACTACTATCATCGGCTTCTGTTCCTGTGAGCCTGAATCGAATATCATTTCCATTTAAAAGGCTCAACATAAAAACATGAGCTGCAGATGCTTGTCCATCACTTTTAGAAATAATTCTGGCATCCCCAGCACCATTGCTAGGATTATCCCGATTGAACCAGGCACTTAAGGTGATGCTTGTTTGATCGGGATCAAATGTTCCAATTTCCACACGAGAAAAATCATTACCGTCTACAGGAGAAAACCGAGCTCCATTGGCTATGATTCCTGCTTCATTGCTCACCGCTCCAAAGGCGACACCATCATTTCCAGTAGAAACAGCATCATCATATTCATCATTCAAGTGCCAGGTACCTATGTAGTCTGTATCAAAAAGATTATCTGAAGGATCGGTTGTAACATCAGGGTTTCCGTAGTAGATAAAAATCTCAGTGTCTGAGTTGTAGCTCAATGTAGGGATCAATACCCAAGCTACATAATTACCTGTTACCGGATCATAATGTTCAATCTGATGGTCAAGCTCGCTGGTACCATCTGATGAAGTAAAAATGATATCATAGCCATTTTGATGTGCAACATCACCTCCATTTCCTGCATAAATGAGATCAGAAACAAGTTTCGACCCTGTCAATCGAACCAAAGCTGGGAAGTTT
>JANQST010000005.1 GCA_028279155.1 Cyclobacteriaceae bacterium | reverse complement strand
AGTCAATTGCTAAAACAGGTTGCGCCGTTTCTGCAGAAGAGCATCAAGCCGCTGGTGGACTTGGTGAAAGCATTGCACAAACGATCGTTACAAATCACCTTGCACCTCAAGAATTTGTAGCTGTGAATGATCAATTCGGAGAAAGCGGAAAGCCAGAAGAATTGCTCGATAAATATGGTTTAGGTGTCAATGACATTGTTGAGAAGGCGAAAAAAGCAATCGCACGAAAACAGTAATAATCCCTCTAAAACGTTTTAGAGTAGTTGACCTGTTGCATTTTTGCAATTATGTTATCGCAAAGGCAGCTATTTCTCGATCATTTATCCCAAACATCAGAAACACCCTTGATGTTGGAAATAGCTTCAGCAGAAGGAATTCATTTATTTGATTATTCTGAAAAAAAATACATCGATCTTATTTCTGGAATCGGTGTTTCATCTGTTGGTCATAGACACCCGAAAATAGTTGCGGCAATCAAAGACCAGGTGGATAAACATCTCCATGTGATGGTTTATGGGGAATATGTCCAAAGCCCGCAAGTGAAGTTGGCAGAAGCATTATGCTCAACATTGCCAGAAAATCTTAATTCTGTTTACCTCCTGAATTCCGGAAGTGAGGCGGTTGAAGGTGCATTAAAACTAGCCAAACGATATACTGGCCGACGAGAAATTATTTCATGTATAAATGCCTATCATGGCTCCTCTCACGGTGCTCTTTCTGTCACTGGCAACGAAGAATTAAAACGAAATTTCCGACCGCTCTTACCTGAGGTAAGGCATGTGAATTTTGGTGATGTTAAAGATCTGAAATTTATTAGTGACCAAACCGCAGCCTTTATTATCGAAACAGTCCAAGGTGAAGCAGGAGTAAGAACTGCAAATTCGGCATACTTCAAGGCAGCTAGAGAGAAATGTAATCAAACAGGGACATTGCTAATCCTGGATGAAATTCAATGTGGCTTTGGAAGAACGGGCAAATTTTGGGCATTTGATCATTATGACATTACTCCAGACATCTTGCTAAGTGCTAAAGGGATGGGCGGTGGAATGCCAATCAGCTGCTTTATCTCAGACAAAAAAATTACAAGCGTCCTTATGAATGATCCTGTGCTGGGTCATATTTCAACTTTTGGAGGCCATCCAGTATCTGCTGCAGCAGCATTGGCTACTATTCAGGTTATATCTGAAAGCAACTTAATAGAGCAAGTTCAAGAAAAGGAAAAACTATTTCTTGAATTACTGAAACATCCCAAAATCAAAAAAATCAGGAGTCAAGGCCTAATGATGGCTGTTCAATTCGAATCATACGAAATTCTTAAGCCAATTATAGATAGAGGAATTGAGTTGGGAGTTGTAACTGACTGGTTCTTGTTTGAAAATGCATCAATGCGAATTGCACCCCCTCTGACAATATCTGAAGAAGAAATTCAGTATTGTTGCGAACTCATTTTGAAAGCAATTGGTTGATTCAGAGCTATCACTAATTAAAGAGCAATGGAACTAGTAGAAAAAGTAAAGGAAGCCGCTAATTACTTGTCCAGTAAAGGATTCAACGCTGCTGATGTAGGGATTATTCTAGGAACTGGACTTGGTGCATTGGTAGATGAGATCACAGTTGAAGCTGAAATTGATTATTCCGAAATTCCACATTTTCCCATTGCAACCGTGGAATTCCATAAAGGGAAATTGATCTATGGAAAACTGGAAGATAAAACAATCATTGCTATGCAAGGCAGGTTTCACTTTTACGAAGGCTACTCAATGGCCGAGGTTGTCTTTCCTGTACGAGTTTTAAACGAACTTGGTATTGAAAGGCTTCTAATCTCCAATGCCGGTGGGTCCATGAATTTGGATTGGAAAAAAGGCGAGCTTATGCTAATAGATGATCACATCAACTTACAGCCTGACAGTCCATTGCGTGGAACAGAAGCAGCTGCTTTTGGCCCAATTTTCACGGATATGAGTGCCCCGTATGATCAGGAGTTAAACAACCTATTGACTCAATTGGCTCAAAAGCAAAACATCAAGCTAAACAAAGGCGTCTACGTTTCAGTTGCCGGACCAAACCTTGAGACACGGGCTGAATATAGATATTTAAGACAAATTGGTGCCGACGTGGTTGGAATGTCCACTGTTCCTGAAGTTATTGCGGCTAATCAGATGAATCTTCCAGTTGCCGCAATTTCCGTACTTACTGATGATTGTGATCCAGACAATCTTCAACCCATCAACATAGAAGATATCATTGCAACTGCCAAGGAGGCAGAAAAGGACTTGGTAGTTCTATTTAAGCAGCTATTAAAAACTATTTAAACGCTGGAATCCCTGTTATTTCTGCACCTAAGATCAACAAATGAATGTCGTGAGTTCCTTCGTAGGTAACCACTGACTCAAGATTCATCATGTGACGCATCATTGGATACTCGCCAGTGATCCCCATTCCACCATGGATTTGTCGTGCCTCTCGTGCAATGTTCAAAGCAATTTCTACTGCATTCCTTTTTGCCGTGGAGATTTGAGCAGTAGTGGCTTTCCCCTCATCCATCATTTTACCCAGCTTCCAGTTCAATAACTGAGCTTTTGTAATTTCAGTTAACATTTCTGCTAATTTCTTCTGAACAAGCTGGAATGAAGCTATTGGCTTATCAAATTGAATTCTTTCAAGAGCGTATCTTCTTGCTGAGTCATAGCAGTCCATGGCCGCTCCAACGGCTCCCCATGCAATCCCGTATCTAGCCTTGTCCAGACATCCCATCGGTGCTCCTAACCCATTTTTTCCAGGAAGAAGGTTTTCCTTAGGCACTTTCACATCACTGAACACTAGTTCACCTGTGCATGACGCGCGCAACGACCATTTTCCATGTGTTTCGGGAGTGGTGAATCCTTCCATACCTCTCTCAACGATCAGTCCGTGGATTCTACCTTCTTCGTTTTTTGCCCAGACCACAGCAACATCGGCTTGCGGCGAATTAGAAATCCACATTTTAGCACCATTCAAAAGGTAATGATTACCTTTATCCTCGAAATGTGTTTCCATTCCGCTAGGATTTGAGCCATGATTGGGTTCTGTGAGACCAAAACAACCTAGCCACTCTCCTGACCCCAATTTGGGTAAGTATTTCTGTTTTTGCTCCTCTGACCCATAAGCGAAAATCGGGTACATCACAAGTGAACCCTGGACTGAAGCTGTTGATCGCATCCCTGAATCTCCTCTTTCGATCTCCTGCATAATCAGACCATACGATATATAGTCCAATCCTCCTCCTCCATATTCAAGCGGTATTGTAGGCCCAAAAGCACCTACCTCACCGAATTTCTTGACAATCTCATTTGGAAAATGATTCTTCTCAGCCCACCCTTCAATAAACGGTGTGATCTCCTTTTTTACAAAATCCCTTACAGATGAACGTATCAGCTTGTGTTCTTCAGTTAACAAATCATCGATGTGGTAATGATCCGGAGATTCAAATTCATCTACAAAATTTCGCTTTTCTTCACTCATTGGAACGTATAGAGTTATATCGGTTGTTAAAATTTTGGCGCAAATTTACACTCTTATATCTGCAATAAAACAGATGATTGGAAATAGAGAGTTATTTCTCAACTCTCATTACCCTCATCAAACATATAAAGTATGCTGATAAATGTAGAAGAAATACACACGCTTGCTTAATGTATAAAATCGCTATACATATTGTTATTTTTAATCTACCTCTTTTAGTTGTTTGTCAAAATATACAAGGCAAGAAGTATTTTGGATCGGATAGCACGCAATTAAAGGAGGTATTTCATTATGAACTTTCAGACTCAACCCTGAATGGTTCCTATGAAGCTTTTTATCCCAATGGGTCGCTTCAAACCTTCGGCTGGTACGCAAATAATCTACCGGATAGTATTTGGACTTATTACTATGAAAATGGCCGCAAAAAGGCCGTTGGAAGGTTTGAAAATGGTATTCCAAAAGGAAAGTGGGAATATTATTTTGAGAATGGAAACATAAAATCCAGCGGCACCTTAGATGATAAGATTAAAAAAGGTGATTGGACCTTCTATTTTGAAAACGGGGGCGAAAAAAGTGCAGGTAAATATGAAGAAGACCTAAAGGCTGGTATTTGGAATTATTTCTATGAAGATCAAAGCTTAAAAGCGCAATCATTTTTCACTGAAAGGAAAGGCACATATAAAGAGTTCTATCCCTTTGGAAATATTCGAATGGAGGGAGAAACATTGGATGAAAAAAGCACCGGAGAGTGGATCTACTATTATGAATCAGGAGAAGTTGAGGCTGTGGGTGGCTTTGAAAATGGTTTACGCTCAGGTCCATGGAGGTACTTGCATAAGAATGGTCAAAACAGGGCTATTGGAAGCTATCAGAAGGGTCTCAGAGCGGGAGAATGGAGCTATTACCATGAGAATGGAACTCTTAAGCAGTCTGGACTAATCGAACAAGATAAAAAAGAAGGCTATTGGAAACTGTTCTACCCTTCCGGAGAGGTTCAAGGTGAGGTTGAATTTGATAGTGGCTCTGGAAATTTTTCCGAATACTACACAAATGGAGGAAAGAAAGCCACTGGTAAGCTAATTGATGAAAAAAAAGAAGGTAAATGGATCTATTATGATGAAGATGGACAAGTTGAAGGAGAAGCTGATTTTAAGAGTGGTAAGGGAAACTATAGGGGATTTTACAGAAACGGTACACTCAAAATGGAAGGCCCAATAGAAGATGACAAGCGCGTTGATGAATGGACCCTTTACAATCCGGATGGATCTCTTGCCGGAACCTATTTCCCTATATATGAAAACGAAAAACCGATTTTCAAAACGAGGCAATCAAGGGATCTGTCTCTTGATGACAGTGAAGGTTTTGATAAGCCTGAGTATAGATTTAAACGAAGAGGTCTACGCTATTTTCAATACAGAATTAATGAGTATCAAGGAGTCATATTAGGCACAAATCCCCTTTGGTTAGCTGATAGCAAATTACCGATTGCAATTGAGTACTATAAGCAGGAACGTCTCGGCTATGAACTTCAACTAGACTTGTTCCGCGATCCATTTTTTATCTCCAATGATAACATCAAAAATGATGTCCTATTTGAACGAGGCAGCAGAATCAATTTGCGTCAAAAATTTTACCATAAAGATGGAAAGTTTGGCATGTTTTATTTTGGACATCAATTGAGCTATACCCGAATTAATTACAAGGTTAATTTCCTTGATCGATCCATCGTTTTTCCTGGACCTCAGTTGGTTTTGGGTAAGCTTGTAGAATCTGGTTTTGCTTATGGCGTACTCATTGGATCCAGATGGATGAGAGATGTAGGTGATTCGGGCTGGACAGTAGATGTATTCCTGGGTGTCAATGCAGCAAACAGGTCCTTTGAAAGAAATACAGAAGACCCAAATTTTGACAACTACTTTAACCCTAAAATTGAATCATCCCTTTATTTTCCAATCACCTTTGGACTTAATTTCGGGTTCGCTGGTCCCGACAATAAAAGCAAGACGCAATAATGAAAAAAACAGTGCTGATTGGAGCCACCCCCAACCCAAACCGATACGCCTATCTAGCTGGAAACAAATTGGTACAACATGGACATGAATTAGTCCCGATTGGAATTAGAAAAGGGCTATTGGCAGGGAAGCAAATTTTAGATTTAAAACTTCATCCAAAAATCGAAGACATAGACACGATTACATTGTATGTTGGACCTAAAAACCTTCATGAATGGGAAGAATACATACTTTCCCTTAATCCCAAAAGGATCATTTTTAATCCAGGTACAGAAAATCCAAGACTATTTTCAACAGCCAATTCCAATGGCATAGAAGTGCTTGAGGCATGTACATTAGTCATGCTTTCTGCAGGCACTTATTAACGCTTACAAAAGCTTAGGTACAACCTTTTTTAGGTTGCTTTTTTGAGCAGAAAAAACTAGTCAAAAAAGGCCCTAATTATGTATCTTTGTACATTAATAAATCACTGCGTTTTAAACACGAATGAAGGAACACGGAGCACACCCAATTCTCACTATTTTTTAACCTTCATTATCTCTTTAAAAACAATTCATGGAAGAAAATAAACAAAACAAAAAAGGGGATTATTCTGCGAGTAATATCCAGGTCTTAGAGGGACTAGAGGCGGTTAGAAAAAGACCTGCCATGTACATTGGAGATGTTGGAGTCAAGGGCCTTCACCACCTGGTTTGGGAGGTAGTTGATAACTCAATCGATGAGGCGCTAGCTGGACATTGTGACGAGATAACTGTAGAAATCAATACTGATGAATCCATTACTGTTACAGATAACGGAAGAGGAATTCCTACAGACATGCATGAAAAAGAGAAAAGAAGTGCATTGGAAGTTGTAATGACAGTACTTCATGCTGGGGGAAAATTTGATAAGGACACCTACAAAGTTTCTGGTGGACTTCATGGCGTTGGTGTCTCATGTGTAAACGCACTTTCTTCAACATTGACTGCTACTGTCCATAGAAATGGAAAAATATTTACACAGGAATACAACCTAGGAATTCCAAAAGCTCCTGTTAAAGAGACAGGAAAAACAGATATTCATGGAACCATCATTAAGTTCAAACCTGATGATGATATTTTCAGTGTTACTAAATACAATTCAGAAACAGTTGCTTCGCGATTACGAGAACTTGCGTTTCTTAATTCAGGTATTCGGATTATACTGATTGATCACAGAGATCTTGATGAATCCGGAGATCCTATGACTGAAGAATTCTACTCTGAAGGTGGACTTTCTGAATTTGTAGCCTACCTTGATAGCACGAGGGAAACGTTAATTCCTGATCCAATTTTCATCAGCCGGGAAAAAGGTGAAATGCCTGTACAGGTAGCACTCAGCTACAATACTTCTTTCACCGAGAACGTGATCTCCTATGTTAACAATATCAACACGCATGAAGGTGGCACCCACGTTTCAGGATTCAGAAGGGCATTGACACGAACGCTCAAAAACTATGCTGACAAATCCGGACTGCTAGAAAAAGTCAAAGTCGAAATAAGTGGGGATGATTTTCGTGAAGGACTAACTGCGGTAATATCAATCAAAGTTGCAGAACCTCAATTTGAGGGCCAGACCAAAACCAAGCTTGGCAATTCAGATGCCATGGGAGCTGTTGATACATGTGTGAGTGAAATTCTGAATGAATACCTCGAGGAACACCCAAAAGAAGCTAAGCAGATCGTTTCAAAGGTCATTTTAGCCGCCCAGGCTAGGCATGCAGCCAGAAAGGCCAGGGAAATGGTTCAGAGGAAGAACGTGCTCTCAGGCACTGGACTTCCAGGCAAATTAGCAGATTGCTCAGACAGAGATCCTGCTGTTTGTGAGCTCTATCTCGTTGAGGGAGATTCTGCAGGTGGTTCAGCCAAGCAAGGCCGAGACAGAAAGTTTCAGGCAATTCTACCATTGAGAGGTAAAATCTTAAACGTTGAAAAGGCACAAGAGCATAAAATCTACGACAATGAAGAAATCAAGAACATGATTACAGGGCTTGGTGTTTCTTTTGGAACTGAAGAAGATGAAAAGGCTCTCAACATGGCAAAACTTCGCTATCACAAAATCATTATTATGACAGATGCTGATATAGATGGGAGTCACATTCGAACGCTTATATTGACCTTCTTTTTCCGTTACATGCGCGAATTAATTGAGAATGGCTATCTGTACATAGCCCTCCCACCTCTTTACCTAATCAAGAAAGGAAAGCAAGAGCGATACGCATGGTCTGAAGAAGATAGAGAACGGGTGGTGAAAGAAATGGCTGATGGAAAAGAAGAATCCGTGAATTTGCAGCGTTACAAAGGGTTAGGAGAAATGAACCCTGAACAACTTTGGGCTACTACTATGGATCCGGATCATAGAAGTTTGAAGCAGGTAACGATAGAATCTGCTGCAGAGGCAGATCATCTTTTCTCAATGTTAATGGGAGACGAAGTTGCGCCTCGAAGAGAATTCATCGAGAAAAATGCGAAATATGCTAACGTTGATGTCTAGAACTTAGACAAAATAATTTGGTACATTGCCTGCAAAAACTTCCAAATTACGGCAAACGTAAATAGGATTGCAGAGCCGAATGCCAAAATGATCAGCATAATGAGGTCTACTATTTTTTCCATCACTCTTAGATTAAGGTCCTTCCAATATACGGTTATTTTCGGTAATAGGTACCACTTTTTATTAACATTTTTTCAACTATGAAATATAATTTTATCAAGAAAGCCTTTTTCCCACTAATATTTGTTGTTACGGGTCACTTTTCTCTCGCTCAAGGCTACTGGCAACAGCGAGTTGAGTATAAAATGGATGTCGATTTTGATGTTCAAAATCATCAATTTCAAGGTTCTCAATCTTTAAAATACACCAATAACAGTCCTGATACGCTTTATAACGTCTTTTATCACCTTTATTTCAATGCTTTTCAACCAGAAAGCATGATGGATGTCAGAAGCCGGACAATAGAGGATCCGGATGGTCGTGTAACGGACAGAATCCAAAAATTGGACAATTCACAGGTGGGGTATCACAAGATAAATGAGCTTAAACAAGATGGTTCCGATGTAGATTTTATCATCGAAGGCACTGTTATTGAAGTCGATTTACTAAAACCAATTCTTCCTGGGCTATCAACTACTTTTAGTATGACTTTTGAAAGTCAGGTTCCAATTCAAATCCGTAGAAGCGGACGAAATAACAAAGAAGGCATTGATTACTCCATGGCACAGTGGTTTCCTAAGCTTGCCGAATATGATGAAAGAGGATGGCACGCACACCCTTACATAGGGAGAGAATTCTATGCTCCCTGGGGAGATTATGAAGTAAATCTCACGATTGATAGAGATTATGTTGTAGCTGCAACTGGAGTACTTCAAAATCCAAATGAAATTGGATATGGCTATGAAGATGCCGGAACAGAGGTGAAAAGAAAAGGCAAGACTCTTACATGGAAGTTCAAAGCAGAAAATGTACATGATTTTGTTTGGGCTGCAGACCCGGATTACAAACATGTCGTAACTGACGTTCCAGGCGGACCAGTCCTACATTTTTTCTACCAGGAATCGCCAGAAACTAAAGAGTGGGAGAAATTACCAGAACTTTCAGTAAAGGCTTTCCAATACATAGAGAAAAATTTCGGTGAATACCCATTCCCTCATTATTCCATAATCCAGGGGGGTGACGGTGGAATGGAATATCCGATGGCGACTTTAATAACTGGTCATAGGAGCCTGAGAAGCCTGGTTGGGGTAACTGTGCATGAAGCGCTGCACAGTTGGTACCAGGGGTTACTTGCTACCAATGAAAGCTACTATGCGTGGATGGATGAAGGATACACCTCATACGCTTCTGCCTTGACTATGATGCATCTATTTGGAGAAGAAGGAGAAAAAGTAGATTGGTTTAATAATGGAAGCTACAGAGGTTACTATGCACTTGTCAAAAGTGGAAAAGAGGAGCCAATGAGCACACATTCGGATACATATGAGACAAATTCTGCATACAGCAGGGCGGCTTATTCAAAAGGGGCTGTAAGTATAGCGCAACTTGGGTATATCATCGGAGAAGAAGCCAGAAACAAAACGTTGCTTAGGTATTTTAATGAATGGAAATTCAAACATCCGGACTTGAATGATTTTGTCAGAGTAGCTGAGAAAACTTCAGGACTGGAGCTGGATTGGTATTACGATTACTGGGTTAATTCAACCAAAACCATTGATTATGGTGTTGGAAAAGTTGAAGAGTTTGATGGAAATGTTCTTGTTGAGGTTGTTCGTGAAGGAGCGCTTCCAATGCCTTTGGATATAGTAGTCACATTTAAGGATGGATCAAAGAAATCTTACTATGCTCCTCTATCTATAATGAGAGGCGAAAAGCCAAATGAAAATGAGCTGGATAGAGTGGTGCTCCCAGATTGGAAATGGACGCACCCAACCTATAACTTCCAAATTGAGGGAGATATGGATAACATCCAGTCCATTGAAATTGATGATACCGGGCTGTTGGCAGATGTCAACAGGGAAAACAATACATGGACTAATAAGTAACTACTTACTGTCTTCTGTTTTTTGAATAGTACCTTTAATGGTCACCATCTGTGTAGGAGCGACCGGATCGTTCGAAAAGATGGTGACCGTTTTATATTGGTTCCCTCTTCTCCCTTTGGTGTCAAATATTAGTTTTAATACCTGGGATTTTCCTTTTTTGATATCTTTCGATTTCACTTCGTAGGTCACGCAGCTGCAATTCGATTTTATTTTCCTAAAGTTCAATTTCTTTTTGCCTGCGTTAGTAAGATTAAATTCTGCTTCAACTATTTCACCTGCTGGTACCTTTCCAAAATCAAAAACTCGTTCCTCAATTTCAAGTTTAGCTGCCTTATCCAACTCCTCTGCGGTCATCTCAGGAAAAAATTCCTCGATTGTGGAGATTACGTAGAATTGATTCTTTTGCTTAACCACTGTGTCTGTTTGGATGGTTATGTTGTCACTTAGAAAACCAAGGTCGTTTCTTTTGATTGGATCGAACTTGATGTTCAAAAGTCCCTTTCCTCCGGCTGGAATTCTTTCCGGTTGAAGTCCCACCATCATATGATCAGGTACCTCCATTAATTCAGGATACAATTGAATGGAATCCGTCCCGGCATTATAGACATCAAAATTTTTCTCAACCGCTTTTTCAGTAGTGATCTTCCCAAAATTTAGTGATCGGTGTTTTAACCTTAAATCTCCTGAACTGATTGAGTATTCCTGAAGAATATCCCTGGGTTTTGGTTTCACAAAACCGGTGATGTAGAGCAGTTTTTGTCCACCATTGGAACTTACTCTTAAAGACTTTCGGAATTTTCCGGGCCTATTCCTAGGATTATACCGTGCCTTAACAAAACCGCTATCACCAGGCATAACCTCTTCTTTTGACCACCCTGGAGTGGTACAGCCACAGGAAGCTCGTACTCCTGTAATCTTTATTGGTTGATCACCATCGTTGATGAAGCTAAAAATGGTTTCAGCATATCCACCATCCTCATTTATTTCCCCAAAATCGAACGTCTCATTTTCAAACTTGAGGTTTCCCTGAGCATTGGAAAATTGGGCAACAAAGATTAGCGCGGAAAGTATTATGTATCGCATTTCAAAATTCAGTTTATAGCACAGTATTTACAACGTAAAGGTTCAAATTAAATCGTAGGTTTGCACAAATTTTTTCTAAAAAAATGGCCAGAATACTCACAGGCATACAAAGTTCGGGGAAACCTCATCTAGGGAATCTCATGGGCGCAATCTTGCCAGCAATTGAGCTCTCTAAAAATGAAGCCAATGAATCATTCTTTTTCATTGCTGATCTTCATTCTCTAACAACCATCAAAGACTCAAAGCTTAGAGTTGAAAACACCAACGCGGTAGCAGCTGCATGGCTGGCATGCGGTTTCGATACATCGAAAAATGTTTTCTACAGACAGTCACGTGTGCCCAAAGTATGCGAATTGACCTGGTACCTCAACTGCTTCACTCCTTACCCTATGTTGGCCAATTCAACGTCTTTTAAGGACAAAGCTGACAAACTATCAGATGTGAACGCCGGATTATTCGATTACCCGGTACTCATGGCCTCAGACATTTTATTGTATGATGCAGACTTTGTCCCAGTCGGCAAAGACCAAAAGCAACACCTGGAAATTACAAGAGATCTGGCGCATGCCTTTAATAATCAATTTGGTGAAACGTTTGTTGTCCCTGAACCACTGATTGATGATCGGGTAATGACCATACCCGGAACTGATGGTCAGAAAATGAGCAAAAGCTATGGGAACATTATAGATGTGTTTTTACCTGAAAAACAGCTTCGGAAAAATGTAATGAAGATCATTACAGACAGCACCCCCATGGAAGAGCCAAAAAATCCAGATACGTGCAATGTTTTTGCTATCTATCAACTCCTTGCCACTGAAGAGCAAACGCTTCAAATGAGAAAAAATTACGAAGGAGGAAATTATGGATATGGACATGCGAAGCAAGAACTTTTTGAACTTCTCAATAACAGATTCAAAAAGGAACGAGAGATTTATGATCATTACATGAGCAACCTTGATGAATTGGAAAAGAAATTGAATGAGGGAGAGAAAAAAGCGGATGTCTTCGCATCAGAAGTACTCGATAGAGTAAAAACAAGACTTGGCTTCTCTTAATTTTTACCAAAAATGAACGCAAAATCAAAAGCAGAGGAATGGCTGAATTCAACGAGTCTGGATGATATATCGAGACAAGAAATTCAATCCATGTCAGAAAATGAGCTCGATGAGGCTTTTTATAAAAACCTTGAATTTGGAACCGGCGGATTACGCGGTATTATGGGAGTTGGGTCCAACAGAGTGAACAAGTATACAATAGGAATGGCCACCCAAGGGTTTGCCAACTACTTGAAGGAATCCAATTCGGGACAAGTCTCAGTGGCAGTCGCCCACGATAGCAGGAACAATAGCAAAACCTTTGCGCAAATAACGGCTGATGTTTTTTCAGCAAACGGAATAAAAGTTTATCTCTTCGAAGATCTGAGACCTACTCCTGAGCTTTCATTTGCAATACGTCATTTAAAATGCAATGGAGGAGTAGTACTTACTGCTTCTCACAATCCGCGAGAATACAATGGGTATAAAGCCTATTGGTCAGATGGAGCCCAATTGATAACTCCTCATGACAATAATGTTATTGATCATGTGAATCAAATTTCAAGTATTGATCATGTTGATTTTAACTCCGATCAAAATCTAATAGAATCAATTGGAGAGCAAGTGGATACTGAATACCTGGAAATGATCAAAGAACTGACCCTATCCAGTGAATCCATTAAAAATCAGACAGACCTTAAGGTAGTATTCTCCCCAATCCATGGAACAGGCATCACTTTGATTCCTCGAGTTTTAAAAGAGCTGGGTTTTGACAATGTACATATCGTTGAAGAGCAAAGCACTCCAAACGGTAATTTTCCAACAGTCGTTTATCCCAATCCGGAAGAAGAGGAAGCGATGACGCTTGCTCTCAAGAAAGCAAATGAAATTGACGCAGATCTTGTCATGGCAACCGACCCTGATTCTGACAGGGTTGGCATAGCAGTAAAAAATTCAGGTGGAGAATTCCAACTCCTAAATGGAAATCAAACTGGAGTTTTGATTGTTTATTATTTACTTAAGAAATGGAGTGAATCCAGATTTAAAGGCAATGAATTCATCGTTAAGACAATTGTCACAACCGAGCTTATAAAAGACATTGCTGATGATTTCAATGTCAATTGTTACGATACATTAACTGGATTCAAGCACATTGCCGCTTTAATAGCAAAACTGGAAGGAAAAGAAGTATTCATAGGAGGAGGTGAAGAAAGCTACGGATACATGATTGGAGACAATGTTAGGGACAAAGATGCAGTAGCAAGTTGTGTGATACTGGCAGAAATGACGGCATGGGCCAGAGATCAAGGCAAATCTCTTTTCGATATCCTGCTGGACATTTACAGAGAGTATGGTTTGTATCAGGAAGCATTAAAATCCATTGTAAAAAAAGGGATGAGAGGTGCAGAAGAGATACAGGAAATGATGAGGACCTTCCGAGAAGATCCCCCAGCAATGCTAGCCGGATCAAAAGTTACAACTATCATCGATTATCAATCAAGCCTTAAAAAGGATCTAAAAAATGGATCATCTGAAGAAGTACAAATTACTAAGTCCAACGTACTTCAATACATAACTGAAGATGGGACCAAAGTAAGTGTAAGACCCTCAGGGACAGAGCCTAAGATAAAATTTTACTTTTCAGTCAAATCCGATAGCGAATGGTCTGACTATGAATCGGAGTCAGAAAACCTCAAAAATAAAGTGCATAAGTTATTGGTAGACTTGGGTTTATGATGCAAATTTTATTTATTGCATTAAACCAAGCAAAAGTGTTAATTTGCAGGACTTTTGAATGAGTTTTGTGCTTTGATTATTTATTCAAAAGAGCTGGTCACCTAAACCAAATAGAGTTTTGAGCGTAGCACTTAATTTTTTACTCGTAATCGTCGGATTCGTGCTCCTGATAAAAGGGGCAGACTACCTCGTCAATGGAGCTTCGTCCTTAGCTAAACGATTCAATGTTTCTGATATAGCAATTGGTTTAACAGTGGTAGCCATGGGTACTTCTGCACCGGAACTTGTTGTGAATATTATATCAGGAGGTGTTGAGGATGGGAATTCAGGTGCAAATGAAGTTGTTTTTGGAAATATTATTGGGTCCAACATATTCAATACGTTTCTCATTTTAGGAATTGCTAGTATTATATACCCCCTAACGGTGGAGAGAAATGCACTTTGGAAAGAAGTGCCTTATTCACTTTTAGCAACTTTCATCTTTTTCATACTGGTTAATGACGCCATGTTCTTCGGGGCAGAAACAAATGGATTGAATGCTAGAGATGGCGCAATTCTACTTGTGATGTTCTCTCTCTTCCTCATATACATATTCATGAATCTTAGAAGGAATCCTGAAGCGGAGAATGAGGATATTGAGATGTATGGAAATCTAAAGACAACAGTGATGCTTGTTTTGGGTATTGTAGGACTGGTTTTTGGAGGGAATCTAATTGTTGAGAATGCTACCAAAATTGCTAAGTTTTACGAGGTGAGTGACAAGCTTATAGGTCTTACTATTATTGCCGCCGGAACTTCATTACCCGAGTTGGCCACATCAGCTGTGGCTGCTTTCCATAAAAA
>JANQST010000337.1 GCA_028279155.1 Cyclobacteriaceae bacterium | reverse complement strand
CATGCCTTTAAACTGGAATTCATTCATCCGGTGAAAAAGGAACCAATTTCAATTATTTCAAAACCAAATTGGCCGGACTTTAAGGCTTTCATCGATGAGTTGGATTAAGAAGCTTCAAGAAAAGTGGGAAATCAATAGTGCGTGGCAGTTCTGGATCATCATGTTGGTTTTTGCATGCACTGGCACCACCGTGGTTTTCATTAAAAAACCATTAATCAGTTTACTTTTCGAAGATGGAGTGAAGCCATTGTGGTTTCAAATTACCTATTGGGTGATGATATTACCATTCTATAACGTGATCCTTCTCATGTACGGCCTTATTTTCGGGCAGTTTGCTTTCTTCTGGAAATACGAGCAAAAGATGCTAAGGCGTCTCAGATTCAAGAAAAATGATCCCGAAGCATGAGGCCATTTCGCTTCTGAATAAAATTGGAAAAGATCAGACACCTTTTTCTTTTTATTGTGACTTTTTAGGAGAGAAATGGAATATTGAAGCTTTTGAAAAAAAGAATTCAAATAATTTCAAATTAAGCATTTCAAGGACAAATGCTCAGCAGTCGATTATTGACAGTGAACCGTTGACCGTTGAAAAAAATCCTATTACCTACAAGGACTTCAAGAAAGCATTTGATCAAGTTGTACATCAGATTAACATTGGTAATTCTTTTCTAACAAATCTCACCTTTAGTACATCAATCAATATTAACTCAACTCTTGAGGAAATATTTAAACTTTCAAATGCCAGATACAAACTGTATGTGCCCGGGCAATTCGTTGTTTTCTCTCCTGAAACATTTGTCAAAACTCTGGACAATTGGATCTACTCATATCCAATGAAAGGAACGATCGATTCAAGTATTCCCGACGCGGAACAAATAATTCTAAATGATCCAAAAGAAACTGCAGAGCATATCACGATTGTTGATTTGATCCGAAATGATTTGAGTCAAATTGCATCGGAAGTTTCCGTATCAAAGTTTCGATATGTTGAGGAAATTAGGACTAGAGAAAAAAACTTGCTCCAAGTCAGCTCAGAAGTGAAAGGAAAACTTAAGGTTAAATGGCAAGAAAGCCTAGGTGATGTTTTGACTAAGTTGATTCCTGCTGGATCCATTTCCGGAGCTCCCAAACCGGAAACCTTGAGAATTATCCAGGAAGTTGAAAATTACAATCGAGAATTCTACACAGGTATATGCGGGCATTTCGATGGCGAAAACCTGGACACCGGGGTAATGATTCGGTTCATCAAACAAGAAGCCAATCAATTTTTCTACTGTAGTGGAGGTGGCATTACATCATTTAGTGATCCGACTAAAGAATACCAGGAGATGATCGACAAGATCTATCTGCCTCTCGAATCACAACCAACCAGATAATCGGTTAATTCAACATGATGAATGCTCCCCAGTAATATGGATCAGGATATGTTTTCCTCAAATTTTTTTGAGCGGCAAAGAATGCTTCCTCTTTCTGTTTTCCTCCCATCCATTCCTGGTAAAAAGAAGTCATCAACTGCTTGGTAGCATCGTCACTTACTTTCCATAAGCTCATGATGACTGATTCAGCTCCAGCTACCTGAAAGGCTCTTTGAAGGCCATATACCCCTTCCCCAGATTTTATCTCACCCAATCCTGTTTCACAAGCACTCAACACAACCAAATCCGTATCTTTCAAATCCAGTGTGATCACCTCGTAGGAGGTTAAAACGCCATTGTTGGCAGAGCTGGCCTCTACACCTTGGGTAGCGACTTCCATTGTCTGTTCCGCATTGGCCAACATTAACCCAGACCTTAGCAGAGGATTGTCCTTGGCTTGATTGACATCCACTCCAAAAACTTTTTCTCCAGTTGATTGGCTTTCTTGAAGAAAGAATCCATGGGTAGCAATGTGTAGAAGCGACGGAGATGAAATTTTCTTGAAATTCTCTTCGGAAGCTTCTTTTGCCAGGTAGGTGTTTGTTGCAAAGCCTTTTGACCTGGAAATACTACTAATGGCAGCTATTTCATCTCGAGTTCCCGGTAGCGCATCAAGTAACCCTTTTGGACCATAATCCGGATATCCAAAAAAGTCGGCTTTTTTTGAAGCATTCGCTGAACTACTCTTTTTCACTAAATCCCGGGTACTTGAATAAAGATGAAGGTTGAGCGCATCCGATACATAGGTGTCGTCAGGTCTTTTTAAAGCTCCAATATTCACCTGGTAGTAAATTCCATCAAGCGACAAATGTACGTTTTCAACTCCTGCCAACTTCTCATCTACTGGTTTCCAAAACTTGGTATAAGTAATTTGGTCATTGGCTTTGAGCTGAACCATGTTGCGATAAGCTTTGGCATACTTTTGATCCAAATCCTGCCCCTTTTCAATCACGACCAGCTTGGGATGAACTGAAGCTTTGTCAGCAATTAAAAAGGCATAATTCTTATCTTTGGAAAAACTCTTGTCGAATACTTGATAGCCAATTATTTCGATTGCGGCATCTGTTGTTCCGAGAGCTGTTTTAACATCAGCCAATGTGGTTGTTGGCAGTTTGTTTGATTGAGCAAACTCTGAGGACATTCGTGTCAGCTGCTTTTCTAGTTCATTGGCTTGATTCTCGATTGACTCCAGATCTATTTTCTGCTTGATCAATTCCTCCTTTGAATAGGTATAGTATAAAATGAGTGATTCCTTGGTCTCAACCCATTTTGCATAGGTGGCTTTTAATTCCTCATCATCACTATTCAATATTTGCTCTCTCACCTTTGTGGAGGCACTCAATAGAATCCCTTTGGTTTTCAGATGAATATTGTACATCTCTGTGAGCAACTCAGGGTCACTTTCACCTCTATCAATTGCATATGCATAGAATTTCAAAATTGAAGGTCGAATCTTGGCCCAATACTGTGTTTTTTCGTACTCACTCATTGCTCCAAAGTACTTCTCTACCAGATCCAGGTTGGTTGAGATCACCTGACGGAACTGTTCTGTCGCAGTAGAATAAAGGTCTTGTTTCCACGATACTACTGCCAGGTCTTCCAAAGAGGCCAAATAATCGGGATGGTTTTCGCCAAAGTATTGAAGATAGGATTGGCTTACTTCTTGTAAAATGGACGCCGCACCGGGAAAATCGCCTGTATAGATCTTGTATTTACCAAGATTATGTTTCGTCTTGATATACGCTGGGTGAGAAGTGCTATATTTTTTCTCAAAAATTCGAAGTGCGTCTGTCAAGTACTCTACCACTTGTTCAGGCTTGCCAGATTCCATTAGAACCCCAGCTAGGTAATTTTCCACATTAGCATAATCCGTCTGGTTTTTTGCCATTCGTTTTCTTTTCAGCTCCAGCACTTCTTTAAAGATCTGTTCTGAACGCTCATAATTACCACCGCTATATTCGATCAATCCCTCGTTGATTTTAAAACTTATATTGTCTCTTCCTTTTTCACGAATTTCACCTGATGCCATGTCGGAAGCTCTTCTAATAGCAGTAAGTGCTTCTTCAAACTGGCCAATTTCATTGTACAATAGGGCCCTATTACTTGTTATTATGGCGTGAGCGAGTGATCCATTTTTATTGTTTGCTTCAATGATTTCCTCAGATCGATTGAGATAATCTTCGGCTTCTAAAAACTTTCCCTGAGATTGAGCAATTACCGCATGGTTGTTATACAAAGACGCCAGTGCAATGGATTGCTCTCCAATGTTTTCTTTGAAATATGTGGTAGTCTCATCAATGAAGTCTTGAGAAAGCTGAATCCGCCCCTGGCTGTTGATGACAATTCCGATATTGGCAATCGTTTTACCCAGGGCATATTTCTCTGGAAGACTTAACGTATCCATATCCACCATATCTGTTATTGTAAATGCTGAGTCTAAATCAAAAGCATCAACATAACTCGTCTCGTCAGTTAACAATGCCAAAGCTTCAATGAAGTTCAAAGTGGCTGCCCATGGGTTGATGTAAATGGAGAATTCACCTGTTCTGTTCAGGTCAAATGCTTGCTCATAAATTTCCAATTTCACAGGTTCAGTTTCTTCATCTTCGTAGTTTTTGGAAATGGTTAGAAGCAGGCTCTCTTTTCCTTCGCGATTGGCAAAAAATGAAGCTCTATTCCCTTGAGAAAAAATATAATTGTAATTCGAGGTGTCTTTAACAAGCTGATCCAGTCGAGCTTTCTTCATTCGATCGTCAGCAAGATCATCTTTGTTATCTTCCAACTGTTCTTCGACAGCTTGCTTTAGTTTCTTTAAAAATCCCTGCCCATTAACTGGCCCGGCTACCACAATTAGTAGTAAAAAGAGTATGTAGATATGTCTCATGGTAATTAAGGTACTTGAGAATAAAGTTAAGGCTTTCAAAAACACTATGGAATATGATTACATGGTTAGTTCTGCTAACTTTAATCTGACCTAACCAATTTGCTGCTGATTTGCGATTCATAGAAAGTATATGTTATCAGGAGGGAGTGTACCAAAACCTTGATCTTCACCAGGAGCGTCTGAACAATACTTGCTTTAATTTTTTTGGGGAATCATTGCACAATCTAAGTGACCTTCTTCCGAAGATTGATGATGCCCGAAAACATAAAGTTCGGTTCACTTACGACAATTCAGACTATACGTGTGAAGCTCTTCCCTATGCTAAGCTCCCTATTCAGTCTTTGCAATTGATCAATACAACGTGGTTCGATTATTCATTCAAATATGAAGACCGGTCCACTTTGCAGGAGTTACTCAGCTCGGCTTCTGCTGATGAGGTAATTATATGCATCGATGGTTTAGTCACGGATTGCTCGTACGCTAACCTGGCCTTTTGGGATGGCAAAAATTGGTTAACTCCTGAACGTCCCTTGCTGGAGGGAGTGAAAAGATCACTCCTGTTAAGCCAAGGTAAAATAAAAAAAGCGGCTATCCTTTGTGATGAAATCGCCGCTTTTGAAAAAGTATCCTTGATCAATGCGATGCTTGACCTTGGAGACATTGAAATTTCAATCTCGAAGGTGTTAAAAACTCAAACCAAAACGTAGGGCGGGAAATGATTGCTTGAACCCATTGGTGAAAACCAATTCGGGTGTAAGGCTGGTTCGTGACGATCTCTTATTATAGACCGACATTTTAAATGTACTGCCTTTGTAAAAATTTCCATTCTGATTAATCAAGTAACCAAACCCGATTCCATATTCCTTATTAGTACCTTTTGAAATGGTCCAGTAAGCATTCAAAAATCCATTTAATTTCAAATCAAAATCTCCCTCGGATATTTCATTCAACACGTAGTGTTGAGTATACAAGAGTCCTATTTTCGTTCTAGGCCTACCAAAACGATCACGAAAATTTAACGATACGTCATAGCTTATATCTGGAATAAATCGATCTCTATAAAAACCAACACCCACACCTGCACTAAACTCAATAAAGTCCGTCGGATTTGAATGGTTGATTTCATCCACGCGCAAAACACCTAACTCAATGCTCCCCTTTCCATTGTACAGGACTTGCTTCATTTCACCTTTCTCAATTTCAGTGTTCCAAATGGATTCAATGTTGATCTCCTTGATTTCATCCAATTCATCCAGTGCGTTTAAAGTAAACCTGATTTTCACTTTTGGCTGAGAAATTTCAAAGTCTACTCGATAGGACGCCTCATGCCTCATTCCGTCTTTTCCAATCCAAAATATGTCGGATTTCTCATCAAACTCAATCACTTCTATCTTTGCCCTTTCTTCGTTATTGATTGTTACCTTATTGTAGGATATCAACACTCCATCATCCTTGGCTGAAGATTCTAAGGAAGATTCCATAATACCAAGGATGGATCTCCATAATTCGTTGTTTAAGTCTGGTTTCTCATTTTGTATGTCTCTGAAAGCAAAAGTTATTTCATTCTGGCTCTCTGTGCTGACAACTAATGTATCAGGATAGGGGTTGTGTTCTACATTTTGTGCCATTGCTCTTCCGAAAGAAAAAAGGCATACCACTACTGGGATCAGATAAATTCTGTTCATTTTTCTACTAATTATATGTGAAAATTATTCGGTGCTCGATCTTGTCTCTTCAATCTTTTCAACCACCAGTTTTAGCAGTCGATTAAAGTCATCGGGCTTTTCAATCATTGGATAATGGCCAGTTGAATCGATATCTATAATTTCATATTCAACTCCGGTTTCATTTAATCCTACGGTATCTGTAGGAGTTGCATTGCTATTTATAAGGTATAACTTCTGACTCAGACTGGAAAGTTGGACAGTCTCTTTCGGAGCATAATCAATTAAGCTTTGGATACTACCAATTGCTGCCAATGAATCAGCTGAACCAAAATCATTCATAACACGAAGCTTGTCCTGGCTGTCAGTGCTGGAATGGAACAGATTGCCTTCTGCGTAAGCTGGAGCTATCTGACTAAAATTCTCCTTCAGCATATTCATAAATGCATCGATCTCGGCTTTTATATCCTCATTGATTTCCATACCGACATCTTTGAAATTATCAACTCCAATCAATGCAATCACTTTGTCATTTTGGAGTGCCGCTTCTAGAATGACATCTCCACCCATTGAGTGTCCAACCAGGATTACATTGTCTAACTTAAGTTGCTGAATTAAGAAGTTTACGTCCTTTCCATATTCTTCGATTGACCAATCAGTTCTGCTTTTACCAGATTCTCCAAATCCCGGAAGATCCAAGGTCACCAATTTGTAATCCTCGCAGAGTGTATTAACCTGGCTGGACCAATAAGACTGATTAATACACCAGCCATGAACAAAAACAAGAGCAATATCGCCATCTCCACACTGCTGATGATTGATAAACATCCCATTTCGAATCAAGCGACTGTCTACGTTTTTGCTATCTCTCTGATTATTACCTTGTTCTACTTGACACCCAAAAAGGAGAACTGTAATGATTAGTAAAAGCTTGCTATCAATTTTCATTTCAATTCTGATTTTCTGGTTCCTCAGCCGCTGAGGTATAAAAGTGCCATGTGGCCTTGATTTTTAATTTTTTATCCCCCCTCTGTCCTGACTCTTCCAGGCTTGACTGGATTATAGCAATATCGTTATTATCAAAAGAATTCTCAATAGAAGGCTTTGATTTAGGGACACTTACAAACTCAGCATTGACCAATTGATTGATGTCAGGTACAATAGCTAGAGTTGGTGTTGAACCTTTCCTGGTAATTGTCAAAAAACTCGGTTCTTCTTTGGAAGGAGAAACAGACGCAACCAGTGCTGTTTTTTCTTTTTCAATAATCGGTGGCTGACTGATCATTTCCGGGGCAGTTTCTTCAACCAAAACGTCAGTCGGAACTTCCGTTTTTTGAAGACCAAGCGGGAGTAGGAGTATCAAAAATGCAATGCTTGCAGCTACCATAATAAAACTTCCTAACCTTGTCTTGGAACTTAACCTTGAGTCCAATTTCTCCCATAATTGAGTTTGATCGAGGGTTAAGCCTAGATCTGCTTCACCGATCTGATCGAGCTTATCCGCTATTCTACTAGGTTCCATATCCACTGTTTTTATTGTCCAGAACTTCTCTCAGCAATTTTTTCGCCTTGTACAACTGAGATTTTGATGTGCCCTCAGAAATGCCGAGTTTATTGCTTATTTCTTTATGGGAATAACCTTCAATCTCATACAGGTTGAAAACAGTTCGGTACCCTAAAGGGATCATCTTGATTATCTTAAGAAGGTCTCCAGTCTGAAGTTTTTCCAAAGGAGAAATATCAATCTCGGTATCGATCTCTTCGTTTATTGATAATAGCTGTACCTCCTTGTTCCTCCTCAACCTCATCAAGGATTCGTTGATCATAATTTTCTTTACCCAACCAAAAAAAGCGATCTCATTGATATAAGTGAATTTTCCTAGCGACTTAAACATTTTGAAAAAGCCCTCCAACATCACTTCTTCGGCATCTTCTCGGTTGTTCAAGTATCTAAGGCAAACTCCCATCATTGGTATATTGAGCTTTTCAAATAAAAGCCGCTGAGCCTTGCGGTCTCCCGACTTACATTTTTCCACTAGTTGATTGGTATTCACTAAGTACATTTGATAGGATAAATGTGAGTTCGAGTTAAATGGTTGCCTGGGTTAAAATAAAAAAAGAACCACTATTGTGATTCTTTTAACTTTTTATAATGAGACTTATCTTCGATTCCTTATTGATCTAAATGAGAACCCTCTATTCTCATCGAAAGCTGATAACCGATAGGTGAAACTCAGCATATAATAGGTTCCTAAGGAGGCAATTCGTTCCTCTTCAATAAAATTGAAATTTGTTGTTCGATTGATTCCTTGATTTTGATTTAAAATATCAAACACTGACGCTTTGAGTTCGCCCCGATCGTTTTTGAGGAAAGTTTTTTGAATGGAGGCCTCCCAAAGTTTGATCTCTTGATTATCTGTGAAAGAAGCACTTTCAAAAACCCGATAATCAAAACTGCTGGTGACAGACCATTTCTTCAAGAAGGAAATGGTGACGTCAAGATAGTAGGTCTGATTTGTGAAATCCTGATTCGAAGCTTCCTGGCTTCCCTCGGTTTTCCCGGTTGTGAAGTTGGTTCCCAAATTCCAATCTACAATTTTCTTCTTCAAATTTTCAAAGCTCAAACTGAATGTGTTATTGGTATTCGTTGTTTCAGAAGTCACATCATTTATGATGGTAAACCCTTCATTCATTGCAATCCTGTTACTGATTCTGAACCTGGTTTTTGCAAATTTTAATGGTCGACTAAAAGAGGTGTAATTTGTAATGGTAAGAGAGTTATCTGCATTCACAGGGGTAGAAAATTGGGAAAAGTTCGTGTTGTCAACTGTTCTACTTGTAACGATATTATCCAGGGTGTAAGAAACGTCGATAAAACTGAAAAGGGAGGTTGAAGAAAACTGGTCAAAATACCTGAAATTAAACTGTGCGGAATGAATGTATTCAGCATCCAATGCCGGATTACCAGCATAGACATTTAGCGGATTGGAATTGTCCGCAACTGGCTGCAATTGAGTAATCGTTGGCACATTCAGTCTTGTTCTATAATCAAATCGAACTCCCATGCTTGAGCTGATTTCATAATTGATCCTGGCAAAGGGTAATGTACGATTAAAATTCTTAGACACGGACGAGTTCGTAGCCTCGGATTCCACCCCATCGAGTTTACTAAACTGATAGTTTGTACCAGCTGTGATTCGAAAATCTTCCTTTGCGTAATTGAAACTGAGGCCGGTTCGATTGTAGTCGAATTGACGATCAAAGAAGGAACTTAACGCATCATTGAAAGTTCTAGACCCAGCATTCAAATCATAAAAGTCTTTGTCATTTTCCCCATTTGTAACATTCCTCTCGTATCGTAATTCAAGGTATTTACTCTTACCAATTGGCTCAGTATAGGAGATCTCTGCACCAAATGTATTTGATCGATTATCTGTAAACTGCTCTTGATTATTAACGACTGAACCTGGATTTATGAGCGTATTCAGTAGATATTCGGTGTCGTTCAATTGATTTGAAAACCTTAGTTCAGTTATGAATGTCCGTCCAATCTTGCTGAAGCGCTTTCGAAACATCAAACTACTGTTGAGGTTGAATCCATTACCTAATGAGTTGTAATCACTTAGACTACTACTAGATCCAAGGTCTGATGAATTGAGGGTATTCGTCAAGTTAGACACTTCACCATCCTGGAACCCAATTGAGTTTCGCATCTGAATATCATGAAATTTATTGAGCTCATGTTTTACATTAAATGTGACATTATGATTCTTCCCAATACTAGTTGTGTTGGAACTTTCCTCTGTATCAAAAGCTTCATCATTGACAAAGTTGGTTCTATCTGTAAACCGGTTATTGATGTTCTCAATCCTTGAAAAAGTATAGCTAGATCTTATTTCTGTTTTATTAAAATCTCTGTTGTAGTTTAATCCACCAGCACTTGTTGTTACAAACCCATCGCTCAATCCATTTGAAATAGGCAGACCACTGTTTCCTCCAATTGATATCCTACCAGAACCTCCGCTCATGTTTCCAAGTCCGCCCATAAAGCGGATGTAATCCGAAATTGAAAAGCCTTGTTCGTTGATATTATTATGTTTTCCAATGAACGAAAACTGATTGTCTTCTCTGAATTGATTGATGTTAGCAGACAATTGATTTCGTTCATCAGTTCCATACCCGCCACCAATAGTGCCAAACGTTCCCTTTTTATGATCTTCATTCAGCGTCAGGTTTATCGTTTTTGTTTCATTACCATCGTCGATACCTGAGAATTGAGAAAATTCAGACTTTTGGTCAAAAACCTGCACTTTGTTAACAGCATCCGCAGGTAGGTTTTTTGTTGCCATCTGTGGATCATCGCCAAAGAACTCCTTTCCATCAACAAGGACTTTATCCACTGTTTCTCCTTGCGATCTCACTGTTCCATCCCGTTCTACTTCTACACCGGGTAACTTCCTAAGAAGGTCTTCAACTACAGCGTTTGGTTTTGTCGCAAAGGCTGCAGCATTGTATTCGATGGTATCTTTTTTCATCGTGATCGGAATTGCTTCACCTTCTACTACTACCTCATCAAGCAGCTCCAATTCCAGGTTGACTGTTCCAAGGTCAATATCCTGATCTGCGACTTTCAACACTTTGTCGAATGTTTTGTATCCAACAAAGTTTAATCTAAGCAAGTAGTCTCCTTTCGGTACTCGCTTGATCTCAAACAGTCCTTCTGCATCAGACATGGCGAATGAAGCCAAAATGGAATCTTCGGCCTGAAGTAGCATAACAGTAGCTGAGAAAAGGGGTTCTCCATCTTCATCCTGAACCACTCCTTTGATGGTTTGTGCGTGTCCAGCGCTAACCATCAATACAAAAATTATGAGTATGACCTTTTTCATAGTGTGGATTCTAGTTTCGAATAATAAATCCTCCGCCTCTACCACCATTCATTTCACGCATCTCTTCCAATTTCTCATCACGAATCTTCTCAAACTGTTTTCTAGTGACTTTTTTTCCTTTCTGAGGAACAGTAATAACTTCTGCATCTGATAGCACTCTAAGATCTACTTCCATGGCTTTAATGGTTCTTCTTCCATCATTGATATCGACAGCTAATACCATTCCCGGAAGTCCCTGAAACTCAGCAGGGCCAAGTGAAACTGGAATTTGAGGGGCAAACCAAGCAGAAACTGGGATTGTATCACGCATGTAAGTTGCTTTCATACATTGATATCCAGCAATCATTTGTGATTCACTTGTTATTTTCCAGTCTATTTCTTCGCCTCCTTTGATTAAGAAAATTCGCCCCATAAACTCTGTTTTGTCAATTGATTCACCTTCCTCCAGGTTCGTATAAAATTCATTATCACCTCCTCCTGGGGTTCTGAGTTGGATCCGAACTCCACCTCCTGAAGCTGTCACCTCCCGGTTGCTATCTTCTTCCTCCGCAACAGCTTTATAGATAGATTCTTTCTCGTTAAACAGAAGTTGATTTTTCGATTTCCTTTCTGGTGGAATCATTCCCTTCATTTCAGGCGGGAGGCGACTGAGATCAATTCGCATGATTGATTCGTAGGTAATGACACCTTCCTTATTTTGAGCAAAGCAACATGCGGCTATTGAGCTCAATAAAACGACAATAAAAGATTTCATGATACTTTAAATTTTGATTTGGTAATTAGGAGGACCTCTTCATTCCTGAGGTTCTTCGTTATGAACAAATAAACTAGAATCGCTTCGGGAGGAATGTTAACTGCGGTTAAAGAATGTTAACAACCCATTTTTTAGGCTCTCAGAGCCATTGTTGACTTTTCGCTTACCTAAAAAACCAATCAAAAAATGTGACAAACCCGTGATTTGCATAAAACAAAATCACAATGAAAAGATTAATAATAACCACTATTCTGGCAATTCCCGGCTTTGTTGGATTCTCGCAGGATGGAACACTGGTCGAAAAAATAAGGATCAGTACTGTCGAGGATCTTATCAAATATGTTAAGAGGGTTGAAAAACACGATAGTGCGAAATACGATATCTCAAGGTTCCAGAATTTCGAAAAGGTTGAAGTTTATGGCATAACATACGTAAGTGATGGCTTACGAGTGAAAGGATTCTTATTAGAACCTAAGGGAGATGGAACTTATCCCTGCATTATTTATAACCGTGGTGGAAGTCTAGATTGGGGGTCATTGACCCATCATGTTGCATCAATTGGATTGGGTGAGTTGGCAAGATTAGCTAGTAAGGGCTATGTTATTGCTGCAAGTCAATACCGAGGAAACGGAGGAGGTGAAGGAGCTGAAGAGTATGGAGGCAGCGACATCAATGACGTACTTAACTTGATTCCGTTGCTTGGGTCTCACGTGAAAGCAGATACTTCTCGCCTAGGAATGTTTGGGTGGAGTCGTGGTGGAATGACTTCATTTTTAACACTCAAGAGAACAGATCGATTTAAAGCTGTTGCGCTTGGCTGTCCTTCTACCAATATTGTGCGAAGCATTGTAGATCGGCCAGAACTGGATAAATGGTGGAGCGGATTTATTCCAAATTACAACAACGACAAGCTAGCGATCCTGAAAAAGCGATCTCCAATTTATTGGGTAGAGGAGCTTCCAAAAAAAGTCCCGATACTTATTCTTCAAGGTTCTTCAGATATTGCCGTAGCGCCTGAGGAAAATATCGCATTTGTCAAGAAACTTCAAGAACATGAGATCCCCTATCGATTCGTGATGTTCGAGGGTGGTAACCATAGTCTTTCAACTCACAGAGATGAAGCGTTCGGTCAGATTGAAGGATGGTTCGAAAAATTTCTTTGATATAATCATAAAAAAAGCCATCCCGAATACTCAGGATGGCTTTCTTATAAAGTATTTCTTAGTTATTCACTTACAAGCTTCTCAACAAGAACATTCACTTTGTTGTGAATTACTTCAACAACTCCTCCATCTACTTGAATGTTAACTTCCTTCTGCTTCTCTTGCTTGTATTTAATATCTCCTTTTCCAAGTGTTGTTACCAATGGTGCGTGATGGTTTAAAATCTGGAATGACCCATCGGTACCTGGAAAAGTAGCGCTTTCTACTTCGCCTTCGAAAATTTTCTCATCAGGAGTAACGATCTCTATAAACATGATTAAGCGTTTGCTTCAGCCATTAACTTCTCACCTTTCTCAATTGCTTCCTCGATCGTTCCAACAAGGTTGAATGCAGCTTCCGGTAGGTGATCAAGTTCTCCATCCATAATCATGTTAAATCCTTTGATGGTATCCTTAATGTCCACCAATGCACCCGGAAGACCAGTAAATGCTTCTGCAACATGGAATGGCTGGGAAAGGAATCTTTGTACCCTTCTTGCTCTGTGAACCACCTCTTTATCTTCATCAGAAAGTTCATCCATACCAAGAATGGCAATGATGTCCTGAAGTTCTTTGTATCGTTGAAGGATCTCTTTCACACGTTGTGCCGTGTTGTAGTGATCGTCTCCCAGAATATCCGCACTCAAGATTCTAGAAGTTGAATCCAATGGATCAACCGCTGGATAAATTCCGAGCTCAGCAATTTTTCTTGAAAGTACTGTGGTAGCATCCAGGTGAGAGAATGTTGTTGCTGGTGCTGGGTCAGTCAAGTCATCCGCTGGAACGTAAACTGCCTGTACAGAAGTAATCGATCCTCTTT
>JANQST010000534.1 GCA_028279155.1 Cyclobacteriaceae bacterium | reverse complement strand
ACGACTGGCTCCTCCGGCTCTGGATCAGCCTCTCCTGTGATTTCTTTTAGTAGATCTTCAAAAGATTTGGCAGGAGCCTGTGGGGAAGGATTATTTTCTGACCCTGGTCGAGAGGTAGGTGCCTTTTTCTTCTTTCCCCTGGTGAGAAAGTAAATTACCGCAGCTAGAATGTACCAGACAATTTTATAATCTTCCATGCTTCAGCTAAGGTAAGCAATCGCAAATAGATCCAATTCAATTCTTATCATTTTTAAGATTGGCATAGCAATTTGCAGTTAAAGTAGTTATCTCTTAATTAGGATGTCATGATGAACACTCTTTTCATTCATTCAATTAAATGGAACTTCTCATTGAATAAGATCGAATAATTGTTATTAGTACTTCAATTAGGAAACTAATTGTCCGAACAATCGTATGCTTGATCCATGAAGCATACACACTTAGGTGAGTTTGAAGAATTGGCCCTCTTAATTGTTGGTAATCTTGATGGTAACGCTTATAGTATTTCAATTAAAAATATACTGAAGCAAAAGACAAACAGAAACCCAAGCATTGGGGCTTTGCACACGGCATTAAGTCGCCTGGAAAAAAAAGGATTCATTTCATCTAAAGAAGGTGGTGCAACCACACTTCGTGGAGGAAGAAGAAAAAGGTATTATACCATTACGGCAGCAGGTCGGCGTAGCCTGGACCAATCTTTTCAACTTAGATCTTCGCTATACCTCACACTCCCGAAACTAAGTCATGAAGGATAATCAGCTTCATAATGATACCCCTCCACAATGGCCGTTAAGGCTTTTGATGCGCTTTTGTCCTGAAGCTCACCATGAGATGATAGAAGGTGATCTTCTTGAACTGTATCGTGAACGCAACAATAAAAACAGAACGCTCAATAATATCAGGTATATATACGATGCATTGGACTTGACCTGGCGTTCATTGTCTTTTGAAAAAATTAAAACCAAACCTTTTAACATAGCCATGCTCAAAAATTACTTGGTCGTATCCATGAGACACTTTCTTAAAAACAAATCTGCATCTCTCATTTCCATCTTTAGTCTTGTGATCAGCTTGACATTTTCACTGGTCATTTTCAACTATGTAGAAATTGAGAAGAGTTATGATTCATATATACCAGATGTTGAAGATAAATACCGGATGATTTTTGACATCTACGGAAGCTCCGGAAGAAATGTTCATGACGCCGAATCTCCTGCCCCCTTTGCACCGTTCTTCGCCGCAAATATCCCAGCGATCAAATCTTACATTCGGATATTTGACCAGCGAAATATTATCCTAAGCAATCCAGGCCTGCAATCAACTAAAATTGCATTTTTAGGCTGGACAGATCCTGACATTCTGAATTTCATGGGTATTGAAGTTATATCCGGTTCAGGTAAAATTGAAGACCAGAATAGCATAATGCTTTCAAAATCAATTGCAATCAGGCTTTTTGGTTCCGTTTCTAATGCACAAGGGAAAACTGTCCGATATAATGATGTGAAGAACCTGGAGGTACAAGGAATATATGAAGATTTTCCATTTAACTCAACAGTTCGACTAGAGGCAATTGGAGCTATTGATGTACTTCAGGAACTAATTCCCACCTACTATGAAAATGGTGAAAACTGGGGTGGTTACTCATTTCATACCTACTACAAGATGAATCCAAATTCGGATTACAGGACGATCATTGAATCATTTAAGGCAAAATATGAAGATAGATTTGATATTGATCCTGAAAATCTTCCGGATGAATATTTTGTTTTTGACCTAATTAATGTTGCAGATATACATCTTCATTCAGACATGGGAAGTGAAATGACTGCTCCTGTCAGCATCACAAAGCTGAATTTGTTAAACTATTTGGCCATTATCATCGCGATTATTGGCTGGATTAACTTCATCAATATTCAGTCCGCAAGGGTACCGGAACGAATCAAGGAAATTGGTGTACGAATTTCACTGGGCGCCAACGCACTCAATTTGCGGTTAATGTTCTTGGTGGAATACCTTCTGATTTGTGTTTTTTCTTCTGTCATTGCGATCGGTATTGTCTATTGGAGTACGACCGGTTTCTTGTATGAGCTATTGAAAATTGAGTTGCCCATTTTTCAGCTTGGACTGTTAGCAACGATTACTCTATTAATTGGAACTTTTTCGGCTTCATTTTATCCTGCAATCGTTGCTTCAAGGTTGATCAAAGGAGATGTAATCAAAACAATCAAAAATAGAAAGACAGGAAGGTTAAGAAATTTCATGATCTCACTTCAGTTCGCAATTTCACTCTTCCTAGTGGTGTTTACGCTTACAATCAATCAACAAGTAGAGTACATGCACTCCCTGGATCCTGGTTTCGATACCAATTCTATTTTGGTTATCGATGGACCTACAACCCAATCGAATGACGATCTCAATAAAGCTAATCAGTTCAGAGATGAACTAAATGGATTGGCTTCCGTCGATCTTGCTACGTTTTCTACTCTGGCACCTGGAAAAAACAAAGGATGGGAAGGCAACCTTCCTTCTAGGGATGGAGACAATAGTTCTTTTCAGAAAGTTAGTCTCGTCAACATCTTTCCCGAATTTTTTAAGATCATGGATATTGAAGTAACTGCAGGCAGAATTCCTCAAGGACCTCAACAATCTGAATCACTCCCTCGTGTAATTTTGAATGAAACAGCAGTTTTGGGCTTTAACTGGACCCCAGAAGAAGCTATTGGAAAAAAGGTGGGATACTCAAATGATGCTGTGGTAGTAGCAGTAGTGGAAGATATAAAGACTGTCGGATTTCAAGATCAACTAGTACCGATGATGTTCATCCATGATCATGTTTATTTTCAGCAAACAACAAACGATTACTTCCTTGCTAAAGTAAATAGCACTTCTATCCTTGAATCGATGGGGCATTTAGAAGAAACCTATTCAAACATTTTTCCAGATAATGATTTTGTATTCAATTTTTCAAATGAGCTTTTTCAAAGTCAGTACCAAAAAGAAGTCGATTTTAATCGATTGGTCATGACCTTCAGTCTTCTATCAATCCTACTTTCACTTGTTGGCCTTGCAGGAATCACTACCTACCACGTCATCCTAAAAAGAAAAGAGATTGGAATTCGCAAGGTGTTGGGTTCCAGCATAAATAATATTCTGATCTTGTTCATTAAAAAGTATTTCTATCTAATACTTATTTCAGGCAGTATTGGGCTACCTATTGCATATTATATTTCCAATGATTGGCTCAATAACTTTGCATATCGAATTGATGTTGGTTTTCTATTACTCACTGCTCCTTTGGCGCTTATGATATTTTTAGTGTGTTTGATTGTCTCATTTACCTCGCTAAATGCAGCTCTAGTGAATCCGGTCAACGTTTTAAAAGAGGAATGAAAAGGTTCATAGTTTGACCCACGAATGTTCATATAAGAAGATTGATTTTCTTGGGAATTCTCTATTTTTCTAGGGTTAGGTTTCATGTTTTCTGATGAAAAACCTACTATTAATGGTTTTCAGTTCGAATGTTATTGTCTTGATTAACATGTCATTGTGTAAACACTTTTCATTCATTCCTTGAATTAAATGATGCTTATCTCATAGATGTGACTAACTTACAGTCTAATTAAGAACAATGCCTGACTATCCAATAAATCATCACCTCTACACGCTATTGTGGAATAAGTACCGTCCCGCAATTGTAAAACTTATGACCGATGCACTGGAAAAGCCTCAGGAATACAAGTTCCAACCACACGAATTCAAGGATGTCAACCCAAAGGAAAAAGGTGGTTATGCATTCACAATGGAAGTTTACAAAGGCAAACCGCAAAACAATATCAAAGGATCTGTCGTAGCTCAGGATCTGTTATTGATCCTCCAAAAATCTCCCAGAGCGCTAGAGTTATTCAATACAGCCAAATACGAATTCGTACTTGACAAGCAATTCATGCTAACTGTAAGTCAGGAGGCTGTGGTTGAAGAACAGGAAGAAGAAGCTCCACCCATCGAACAAGAGCAAGGGGAAACATCAGAAGGAACTGATGAAGCTGAACTTGTAGAAGCCACAAATGAAGCACCTGAACAAGTGGAAGAAAATACGGAGGAAGTAGAAGCCGTTAAGGAGGAAGAAGCTGCAAAAGAGGAAGCAGAAACAGAGAAAAAAGAAGGTTAGAACAGACAGGTGTTCTAATTTTGTCCTTTCTTCTTATTAATGTCAAATATTTCAATAGCAATTCACGGCGGAGCAGGGACGATTCTCCCCTCCTCTCTCACACCCGAACTTGAACAATCATACAAAGCTGGGCTTCAAGAAGCGCTTGATGCTGGCTATGAAGCTTTGGAAAAAGGAAATACCGCAATTGATGCGGTGGAAGCAGCTGTTGTAGCGCTTGAAAAT
>JANQST010000531.1 GCA_028279155.1 Cyclobacteriaceae bacterium | reverse complement strand
TTCCCAAAGAAAGACAACGCCACTCCCACCTAAAACTCCTGCAAGTATTCCAGTTAAAATGCTTGTCTTAAGAGGTGTAACCGAATCAATTTGGTCAACCACGCCGTGTTCAACAAAGGATCCGTAGCTTGTCAGAAACTGAAAAAATGAAAAGATAGTCCAGGCAAAGGTGATCCAGGCAACCTTGATAACCTGGGACCTAGTTCTATCACTCCATTTCATGGTAGAAATGTACTGAAAATTCGTTTGAGGGTTTTACTTATGGTTTAACCCAACTAAGAGTAAGTCGAAAAATAGCTGGATCTTCAAACCCTTACTACAAAACTCGTGGATTGCAATCCAAGTCATTTTGATGACATTGTGATCCTTGGAACCAAACAATTTTAGTCAAAGAATACTTGTACTGCTATAGATGGATGTTAAGTAATAAAACAGGTATTATGAGAATAATTAGTTTGACAACAATCGTTTTAACGGCAACCTTTGGAGCAATAATGGGGATCTTCATAAGTCCAACAACAGGTGGGCAGGCTTTGTTTATTGAAGGAATTTTATTGGGGGCTTCAGTTGGAGTTATGATTGGATCGATCATTTCATTTTCAAATTTGCTTGCTGTGAGAGACTTTTTTCGAAGAATTATAGTGAACAAGTTTCCAGTGCAAAGAGCTGTCGATTCTTCGGAGCTTAGACAAGCAGTTGTTCGTGCAAATAGAAAACGTGCCGCTGTATCAATGTGATTAGTATTCAGGGTTAGATGGTCTTAGTCCTTTTGTTTTAGAATGCTTCACGCAACCCAACATAAAAGGCTGACTGACCTCCTTTGGCGAGTCCATAATCAAATCGAACGTTGAGTCTTTGCTCAGGTATAATTTGAAATCTTGCACCTATTCCTCCAACGTATTTAAATTCAGAAAGAGAAAGGTTGCCTAGCTGATTGGATACATCTCCAAAACCAGCAAATGCTACTGCGCCTATAATCCAAAACAAAGATTTCCGGTATTCTACCTGGCTAAAAAGTGTTTGGCGATCGCGGTACAGGCTGGCATTTGCAATACCTCTTAAGCGATCGTCACCACCCAGTTGGGGTAACTTATAGAAGGGGACATTCGAACCTCCCGTAAATCTTCCACTCAATTGAATGGCCAATACATCTGTGTCGCTCTTGATACTGATGTACTTCCGGATATCGATCAGGTAACTGGAATAACTGAAATCACCTAGATATGAGAAAAGAGAGTTTACATTAACAAGGTATCCGTTCGAGGGATAAATAACATTGTTCCTTGAGTCGTAGCGCATTGCTGGTCCGATTCCAAAAAGCGTCCCTCCGCCTGAACCGATAATTGTGTTTGTCTCCAACACTCCCCCTGCCTCTTTTTCTTTAAAGGAAACCGTTTGAAAGTCCAGGGCAGCTCCCCAAAAAAAGCGTGAAGATTTGGCCAGTAGCATGACTCCATCCAATTGAAAGAACGTACTGGTATAGTCTTCAAAGATGTCCGGATCATTGGCATTTCCTATCCCAAAATACTTGTCGGGAAATTTGAAGAATCGAGGGGTAACATTCAGGTTAGCACCATTAGTAAAGTAATAGTCGACATTACAGGCAGACAGTATTTGATTTCGGGTAGTATAAATGATAAATGGTGTCAGTGAAGATTGCCTGACAAATTCAGATTGGGAATCGTCAATTCTATTCAACACGCCGACCGCTACACCACCAAATTGAAGACCTGTTTCCGGCTGATAGCCGAAGGCAGGGTATCCTGCCCATGAAATAGCTTTGGTATTCTCAGATTGGTCTTCCTGGGCGATGGAAGGAAAAAGAACTAACCAGCAGAGGCATAATAAAATACGGATAGGTTTGATCATTTAAATAAAGATAAGACAGTCGCTGTAGAGTTACGCTTGACCCACCTTTAATTATGATCTTATCGGACATAAAATTTTTGGATCATTTTTCTACTTACTCAATACGAGACCTACAAGAAGATTCTGAGTGTTAAACAGCATGCTGTTCACTTCCTCAGTGGTGAATACTCCATTGTTATACACTCCTGGTTTTCGCCAGGTGTCCATGAAATGATACTGGTCTCCACGCTTGTAGCAAATGATGTAGTGATTACCTGGAGCATTTTCTCCTACTGGAGTACTCATTCCAGTTGCCATGTCTTCATGCACTCCCATTAAGATGGCACCATTCGGATTTTCTTTAAAGAATGCCTCGACCTTGTCCTTCTTGTTGTACTCTTTTTCTTTTGTCGGGCCAATAAAAGGTTCATAACCAAACCCAAATTCCTTTAATACATCAGGAAGCTCAACGCCATCCGGAGTGTACCAACCATCCAGACGATCCTTTTTATCCCACTTAGGTTTGAAGCTGCCAAATATGCCTGGTTCTCCATCACTTTCTGCCACCACAACCAAGGTATCCTGAAGCTGATGAACAGCTTCGAAGGTCAACTCGTCGTTGAGCTTATATTTTTCACTCATGGTTTTCCAGTCACCGCCCATGACCAGGTAAGCATTCAAAGAAGCTGATGCAGAGCACCTGGCATAGTCATTTTTAGTTTCTGCTAATTTGTCCAACTGGGAAACATGCTTAAGTTGTTCTTCTATGGTGCTTCCGGGCAACACATCCGTTTCTGAATAGGCAAAATCAGGAACGGTCTTGTCCTTGTATTTGTCGAACCAGGCCATGATTGCAGTCAATCTTGCTACAGTACCACTACCTCTAGAGTCAATTCCGTGGGAAGCATTTGGGATTCTGATCATCGCTGTTTCTACTCCCAGCATTTTAAGTGCAGCATAATATTGCTTGTTTGGCAGCTATTCAGATCCATG
>JANQST010000523.1 GCA_028279155.1 Cyclobacteriaceae bacterium | reverse complement strand
GACCAACCCAGACATTGTTTACGTTGCTGCACTTGGTCATCCCTTTGGACCCAACAATGAAAGAGGCGTTTTCAAAACGATGGATGGAGGCGAAACCTGGAATAAAGTACTATTTCGAAATGATAAAACCGGAGCTATTGACCTTGTTTTAGATCCCAATAATCCAGAAATATTGTACGCATCATTTTGGGAAGTTTATCGAAAGCCATGGATATTGTCCAGCGGTGGCCCAGGTTCAGGAATTTTCAAGTCTACAAACGGTGGGGAATCCTGGATAGAATTAACAAGGAATCAAGGGCTACCCCTGGGAACTTTAGGAAAAATTACGCTTTCAGTTTCCGGTGCTGAATCCAAGCGGATCTATGCAAATATTGAAGCAGAAAATGGTGGTCTTCATCGATCAGACGATGGTGGAACAACCTGGAAATTAATTAACAACCATCGGGATCTGTGGCAACGGGCCTTCTATTTCTTAAGAGTAGTGGCAGATCCAATTGATAGAGAAACGGTTTATGTCTTGAGTTTTCGACTTATGAAATCCACCGATGGAGGTACAACATTTGAGAGACTTCCGGAAACACATGCAGATCATCACGACTTATGGATCAATCCAAATGACAATTCTGTAATGATTGACGGCAATGATGGCGGTGGAGTCGTTTCAGTAAATGGTGGAAGATCCTGGACGGATATGACCTACCCTACTTCACAGATTTATCGTTTGGCAGTCACCAATGATTATCCTTACCATGTTTGCGGTGCACAACAGGATAACACCACTGTCTGTGTAGCCTCTGATGGTGGATTCTTAAGAAACCCAAGAAGCGAGGCGGGTTTGTGGATGTATTCGGTGGGTGGTGGTGAAAGTGGTTACATCGCTCCACACCCGACTAAAACCAACATCTTTTATGCTGGAACAACTAATACATTGACTCGCTATGATAGAAACACTGGACTCGTAACAGATATTCAACCTTATCCAAGAATAGTTATGGGTGAACCAGCAAGAGGAATGCCTGAACGCTGGAATTGGACCTACCCCATTGCCATCTCAAATGTAAACCCAGACATTTTGCTGGTTGGATCACAACATGTTTGGAAAAGCATGGACGAAGGTGTTACCTGGGAAAAGATTAGCCCTGATCTCACCCGTGCGGATGTTGAGACCCTTGGTGATTCAGGTGGTCCGATTGTTAAAGATCAGGATGGTCCGGAAATTTATGGAACACTCTACTCTATTGCCCCTTCTAAACATAACGAAGAGGTTATCTGGACCGGATCGGATGATGGAGTCATTCACTTGACGCAAGATGGAGGAAAAACCTGGTCGAACGTTACCGCTGATGATGTTCCTATAAACACCAGAATTGGAATAATTGAAGCTTCTCATCATTCACAATCAACTGCTTACATCACGGGAAGAAGATACGAAATGGACGACCGTACTCCCTACATCTGGAAAACAGCCGATTTTGGAGAAACATGGGAATTCATAGTTAACGGAATTCAAGAGGATCATTTTGTCTATTCAATCTGTGAAGATCCAATAAAGGCAGGATTACTTTTTGCAGGAACGGAACATGGAGTATACTTTTCGATCGATGATGGTGAAAATTGGCAGAATATTTCTAAAAACTTGCCAAGTACACCTATCACAGGGATACAAGTAAAAAACAATGATTTGATTGTTGCTACACACGGGAGGTCATTCTGGGTGCTGAGAAATATTGAAACTTTGAGACAATTGGATTCTGAGACCTCTAAGATCCAGTTGTTCCAACCCTCTGATCCTGTACGAAGGTCAAGGTCAGCAATTTTTGACATATATCTTCCTGAAGCTTATAAACGGGTTACATTACGAATCGAAGATGCTCAGTCAAAAGAGGCTCGATTGCTTTTTGATAGCTCTCTTGATATGGGTATGCATCGATTTGATTGGAATCTCAGATATGAAGGAGCCACTGTTTTTCCCAACATTGTTTTGGAAGGAGGAAACCCCAGGCGAGGACCTTGGGCCGCACCTGGTCGTTATTCAGTAGTTCTTTCAGTGAACAATGAAAAGTTGAAAAAAGATTTCAACCTGAAAAAAGATCCACGTCTTGCAGACGTATCCGAAGAAGACCTAAGGAAGCAATTTGAACTTGCTAAGAAAATCCGTGATAGTGAAGATATCGCCAATCGAACAGTCATGGCGATTAGAGATATTAGAGCTCAAGTAGAGACAAGAATAGCCTCCCTGAATGATCGTATTACTACAAAAAAAGCCAGGGCTTTTGTAGAAAAAATAAGCGATATCGAGAAAGAGCTTTATCAGGTTCGCAATCAAAGCCCTAAAGACAAAATAGCTTTTCCCATAAAGCTAAACGACCGACTAACAGGTCTTAGATCACGGCTAGAGAGAGGAGATGGTTCTCCTACTAAGGCCTATTATAAAGTTTATGAAGAACTATCTGAAGAATTAAACCGACACCTACAAAATTTAGATCTCATTCTTAAGAATGATATGGTAGAACTTAATGACGTGTTAACCAAAAAAGGACTTGATACGATTTCAAAGGCTTTTGACTAAATCACCTGGAATCCGTGTGCATACGGATCTTCTTCATCAATGATAATCTGGTTATGACCAGTGATCCTTGCCCATCCCTTGATGCTAGGAATTATAGCAGAAATTCCATTGACTGTTGTTTCTTCTTCAACCTTTCCAATAAATGAAGAACCGATGAAGCTCTCATGGACAAATTCCTCTCCTATTTGTTGTAATCCTCTTGCAAATCGCTGCGCCATTCGTGCAGAAGTTCCAGTTCCACACGGTGAACGATCAATTGCCTTGTCCCCATAAAACACGGCATTCCTTCCGTCGGATGCTTCATGAATTGTATCACCGGTCCAAAGAATATGAGAAACGTCTCTTATTGTACTATTTTCCGGATGTACAAAACGATCTGGATATAGATCATTGATCTTACTTCTAATTGCCTGGCTCCACCCAATCAATTGCCCTGCTGTATAATCTTGTACTCCTTTGAAGTTTTCTTGTGGGTCGATGATTGCATAGAAATTGCCACCATAGGCCACATCAAATGAAAGTTCTCCAAGGTCCGGACATTCAACTTCTAAGTCTGATCCAACAAGATAGGATGGAACATTGGTAAGCTTTACCCATTCCACATGCTCATTATTCATTTGGTAATCAACCAACACAAGGCCCGCAGGTGTTTCCAATCTCAGTTTTCCTGGAGTCTTAGGAATTATGAGCCCTTCTTCCAAAGCAATGGTTACTGTACCAATGGTTCCATGCCCGCACATGGGCAAACAACCACTTGTTTCAATGAACAGAACACCAATGTCATTTTTAGGATCAGCAGGTGGATACAAAATGCTGCCAGACATCATATCATGACCCCTAGGCTCGAACATGAGGCCTTTCCTGATCCAGTCAAAATCATTGAGAAAGTGCTGTCTCTTTTCACTCATGGTAGAACCATCAAGCTCCGGACCTCCATGTGCAACTAATCGAACGGGATTGCCACAGGTGTGACCATCTATGCACGTGAATGTACTTCTCATTATAAACTATTATCCAATGATTTCTCGGGTAAATTCTCCATTCACCTTACGCATAATTTTTAGG
>JANQST010000522.1 GCA_028279155.1 Cyclobacteriaceae bacterium | reverse complement strand
AATCGGTTATGACCGTTTGAAGGCTATCTGGTGTAACAGCTCGTAGATATTCCAACAAATCAATTGTTGTTGCATATCTACCATTTCTTTCGAAAGTCCCAGGTCCCCAGTCATTGACCATTCGCTTCAAGGCAATATTGATACTGTCTTCGCCAATATAGTCCTGTAGCGCATACATGATGTTTGCACCCTTTCCATAGTGGATGTATTGCTGATTCTCAGCCAGCGCCAATGGCATTTCTCTTTTTTGCTCGAAAGTCCGTCCCGTCAAATAGCGATTCAGCTCTTCTTTCAAGAATTCCTTGATGTGTTCCTGGGGATACTCATTTTTCATGACCATCAAAGCAGAATATTGTGAAAGCGTTTCTGAAAGAACTGCTGCACCCTGAACATTTGCAGGAACCAGCTGGTGTGCCCACCATTGATGAGCAAGCTCATGAGCAGTCACGAAGTAGGTTACATCAACATCATCCTCTTCTTCCACTTTCACCATGAAACCGATACCCTCAGAGAAAGGGACGGTGTTAGCAAATGATTGAGCAAATGTGGCATATCTTGGAAATTCAAGAATCCGCATCTGTCTATATTGATAAGGACTGAAATTCTCCGAGAAATAGGCAAATGAATGCTTCATTCCACGCATCATGCTCTCAAGATTGTACTCATGACCTTTGTGATAGTAGATTTCCAGGTTGATGTCTTTTTCAACCGAATCATCCATGATGGTTGTCTTATCTCTAACTACTTCATACCTGGCGGAAACAATATTAAAGAACGGAAGCATCGGTTGGTCCATTTTGTAGTGATAGTACTTTCTTCCATCTTCTTCCCATTCCCTTTGTAAATACCCTGGGGCGACGGCTATTTGATCAATGGCAGTCCCAACAGTAATTTCGAAATCGATCCCATGAGAATCATCGCCAGTGAAATTCATCGCGAGACCTCTTGGATCATCCCTGGTCATTTGACGATCTTTCGGTTCAAGATCATTGTCTTTCCGATCATCATCTGATGCAAGCTCAACTCCGGAATTGTAACCAAAGGATGGGAAAGAAGTGAAATTGTTCAAGAAAGTGCCATTATAGACAATGCCTGTGTTCGAACCAGACTCCTTGAATCCTGTCGTTACATAATTCAGGGTAAAATCCAATTGCATAGAGTCTCCAGGTGCAAGTGGCTCTTCCAATTCATGGATGTAGTAGCGATAGTCTTCAAAGCTTTCCTTTAGTGTTGTTTTTCTCGAAAAAACGACATTTTCATATTGAATATCATCTCCTTGACCAAGCTGTAGATGGATATCTGCTATCGGCTCGGTCTCATAGTTTTTCATTGTGTACGTACCTTCAATGGAATAGTCCCGTTCTTCGGGATAGATTTCAGCCTTGACATTCATATTGGTCACTTTTGGCTGCTTAATGAACTCATATTGTTTCAAGGTTTTCTCATAGTCAGCAGCAATGGCATTGGTCTCATCTGTATTTCTGTACGTATTCAGAACATTTGTATTGTAGTAGATGTAGCATCCTGAAAGCCCAAAAACCATAAAAGATGAGATACCGAAAATGAGTATAGGTCTTGTCATTCGAAGTTTACCAACATGCCACCTCCATTTCATCGCAGCTTCTGATCCTCGAACAGCAAAAATGACTGAGATCGCGAAAAGGAAGACCACAAACGCAAACCAGTATAAATCAAACCATGAGAAGCTCTCAACAAAATGGCCATAGCCATTCATTTCAGAAAAAGTACCGAGACTGGCACTTCCAAATTGGAAAAGGCTGTGTTCCCATCCCAGCGAATCCAGGACTCCCATTGTGATGAAGAAAATGATCATCAGGGCATGTCCAAGAAATTTGTTGTTGACCATTACCTGGATAAAGAATGCCAGGAGTGTGAACAACACCAATAATGAGAACGTCTGGCTGAATAAAGTGGTGAAGTAGATGTCTATGTCAAACTTATAAAATCCTTTGAATGCCTGGATAACCACACCGCTTGCTATCAGGAACAAGAGCATGACAACAAATACCATGATCAATCCAATGAATTTGCTCACCAGGTTCACAAAGTCTGGCATGGGCAAGGCATCTTGTATGAGATGGATCTTGACATCACGTTCCTTCCATACCAGTTCTCCGGAGTAAAACACAAGAATGATGATAAAGAAGAGTGTGAATGCTCCGGTTATCAATTCCAACATAAGATAGGTCGTCGGGTATGTGTATGTGCCGAAAACTCTACCAATAAAAAATGAATTTATTATTAAAAGGAAAAATCCAAATCCAGCGATTGCCTGAAAAGGAATTCCTTTTATAACTGATTTGAAATAAAATTTCGATTGTGTGACGATCTGTTGGAAATAAGTTTTAGCACCGAAAGCAAAACTTACTTTTGGAATTTCAACGGATGTGTTTGTCACAGTTTCATCCTCTTTTACCTTTTTCTTGAACCACGAAGAACGAACAACATTGAAGCTAAAGGTCATGTAGCCGATGATGGCTGCCACAAGTCCGACACCGGTCCAAATAATCCTGTTCCAGAGAACAACTCCCTCGAAAGGCACAGTCATGGAGTTTTGCTCAGCTACCGTCCAATATTGAATGGTATTTTGTAGTGTTCTGATTCCAAAAGGATCCAATAACGCCGCAATAGTACGATTGTCAACCTCGCGTGTCAGGATTATTGCCACCTGGTACACCGCAAACAGAGCAATCCACTGTACATAGACCGCAACCATTTTCCTTGAGAGTGCTCCTGTAAAGAAGAATAGGAAACTAGTAAAAAGTAGATTAGGAATTACAAAGAGCAGAAATGGTTGAAAGTAGTTCCAGAAGTTAAAAGGAAGCAATTTCTCCGCATCTCTCCAGGGCATGAATTCACCAAAGATGAATCCAAAGAGAACACCCGAGAATACAAACAGTGTGACTAGAAATGACCCAAAGAACCGCCCGGCGAGATAATCTATTTTCTTGATCGGTGATGTGAACATCATCGATTCCGTATTGTGCTCAAAGTCTCGCAAAACCGCGACTCCCATGATCGCCGAAGTGATCATCATCATGACGGCTGTGAGAATTACCATCATATTGGCGATTGTAGTAGGTGCATTTTCTTTTACCAATCCGGCTCCACCACCAATTTGTACAGCATCCGTACTAATAGCAAAGAATGACAAGAGGAAAAGGATTCCAAAATAGATATAGGTAGCAGGCCTGGTAGATCTGTACTGTAATTCGAATTTTAATATTTTAAACCACATAATCTGATCGTTTAAGCTGCTACTGTTTCTTGTTCCTTGCTTGGTGCAAGGATCTGAGAGAAATAAACATCTTCGAGATCCGCCTCGACACTATCGAATGAAGGATCAGGTTGCGTATCAGAAAAGACATGAATCTCAGGTCTGCCTGCAATCAGTCTCTCTGAAATGACTCTATACTGTTCTTTGTGATCGTTCAGCTCACTTTTGTCTATTGACTTTTTCCAAACTTTACCGCTAATGCTTTCGATCGTTTTGAGTGGATTACCTTCCAATAAAACCTCGCCTTGATTGATGATTGCCATGTTCGTACACAGCTCTTTCACATCATCAACAATGTGCGTACTAAGGATCACTACGGTATTTTCACCTAGTTCACTTAAAAGATTCAAAAACCTATTTCTCTCAGCAGGATCAAGCCCCGCGGTTGGCTCATCAACGATTATAAGCTGTGGACTGGAGAGAAGTGCCTGAGCAATTCCGAAACGTTGCTTCATCCCACCTGAAAAGCCACCTAAATTCTTTCTTCTGGCTTTCCACAGGTTCGTTTTTTGTAAAAGAGAGTTGACCAGTTGCTTACGCTCCTTGCTATTTGAAACACCTTTTAGAACAGCCAGGTGATCCAAAAGCACTTCAGCGGTTACCTTGGGATAAACACCAAATTCTTGTGGAAGGTAGCCAAGGATCTTTCTTACCTCATCTTTTTGCTTGAGCACATCCAGGTCTCCTAACGTGATGCTTCCGGAATCCGGATCCTGTAGTGTGGCAATTGTACGCATGAGCGTTGATTTCCCTGCTCCATTCGGCCCGAGTAATCCGAACATTCCAGTTGGAATATCTAATGAAACGTCATTTAAAGCCCTAACACCGTTAGAATAGGTTTTTGATAGGTTTTGGATGGTTAGATTCATAAAGTCTTCTATGTTTTTTAGTTACTGATGCATTAGTAGACGGAAAGTTATGGTTTATTACACTTTTTGTGATCAGAGGTAATTTTTCAGGGGTAAAAGGCCAGCGATTAACAATTTTTCACTTTTGCAGCCTCCATTCTGCGAATTTGAATGAGATGGAAGCAGCATAAAGGTCAATAATAATGTGGGTCAGGATAGGAAGCCATAGTGACCCCGTGACGAAATACAATGTTGAAAATAGAAGCCCTAATCCAAATGCCTTGATTGCATTATTCACTCGAGAGGCAGCATGAGCAATGCCAAATAACAGGTTGACAATAAGAATTGCAATGATTTCATTCGTTACCTGGCTTATTTGCCACAACAGAA
>JANQST010000512.1 GCA_028279155.1 Cyclobacteriaceae bacterium | reverse complement strand
AAGATCCGTCAAGTGGATCCATGGCGACTACATATCGGCAATCAGGGTTGAGATGAATGATCTCGTCTTCCTCTTCTGAAACCACTGCACAGGTCATTCCACCATTTTTCAAAGCCCTGGTGAATCGAATATTGGCTATAACATCCAGCTTTTGCTGATCTTCTCCCTGAACATTCTTTGCTCCGAAACCACCGGAAATATCAAGTAATCCAGAGTTAGTAACTTCCCTGTTTATGATTTTACCTGCAAGTGCAATGTCTCTAAGCAATTGCGAAAGTTCACCTGTGGCAGAAGAGAATTGATCCTGCTTTTGCTTAATAAACCTGTCAAGCGTAGTGCCAATCGGAAGCCCCAGATTACTTTTGTTCATGGATGGTTTAATTATTCAAGTAATTAGGCCACAAACTTAAATGATTCAACAGTTAAAACGTTTGCGAAGTGCAAATTTTCAAGTTTGGAGGTGCCTCCGTAAAAGATGGTGAAGGCATCAGGAATTTAGAAAAAGTTATTCAGGAGTTTGGTAATGATCGCACTGTGGTGGTGGTTTCTGCCATGGGAAAAATGACCAATAAACTGGAAGAATTGGTCGATTTAGCAGTGAACGGAAAAGAATTTCGTTCGACTTTAGGTGAGCTCTATGAATACCATCGATCCATAATCCGGGACATTATGGAAAACATACCAGAAGAGTATATTAAATGGGAGAAATCACTAAAAGAGTGGTGCGAGAAAGTGAATGGACAAGACATACTTTGGTCGTATGATCAGGTAGTTCCTCATGGTGAGCTCATGTCCACATCTATAATAGCAGCCTACCTCAAGCAGAATGCAACTTGTGAATGGCTGGATGCTAGAGAACTGATCAGGACGGATCAGTATTTTACTGAAGCGAATGTGGATTGGGTTGTCACCGAGAAGAGGATGATTAAAGCCTTACTAAACTTTGATGGTATAGTGGTGACACAGGGTTTTATTGGTTCAGATGCAGAAGGCAATTCAACTACTCTTGGCAGAGAAGGCTCGGACTTTTCTGGTTCTATTTTCGCTTATTGCTTAGGCGCTGAAAGTTTTACCGTTTGGAAAGATGTAAAAGGGATATTAAATGCAGATCCTCGAATAATGGATCAAACTGAAAAGTATGATCGACTCAGCTACAGGGAGATCACTGAAATGACCTATTATGGAGCCCAGGTGATCCATCCTAAAACGCTCAAGCCACTTGCACAGAAAAGTATACCATTGACGGTAAGGTCGTTTGAAGAATTGGAAACCTCAGGCACCTTGGTCTCCTCAAAGAATACCAGGAAAACAGTTCCCTGTTTTGTGTTCAAAAAGAATCAACTACTGGTAACTGCAGAGGTGAAAGATCACAATTTTATGAATGAGCAAAAATTAGGTATGATTCTTCAGGTACTTGATCTCTTGAATATTAAGATCAATCTTATGCAAAATTCAGCCTTGACTTTCTCGTTTTGCATTGATAACAAGCAATTCAAGGCACGAAGGATCAAAGAACTCTTAAATCGTGATTTCATTCTTTCGTTTGAAGGAGAACTAAATCTTGCGACCATCAAGAATTACCGACCAGAGTCTTTTGATCAACTTCCTCCCGACAGGTCAGTACTTATGGAACAGAAGACAGCCAGTAATTACCAGGTTTTGTATCGGTGATTAGGTAAATCGTTTGAGTGTATGCTCAATTCCAGTGAGATAGGAGGGTCCAAATAAGTTGACGTGAACGAGCAGCGGGTAAAGGTTGTGAATTTCTATTCGATCATCGAAACCTGGTTCTAAAGGAAATTCATTTGAATAGGAAGTATAAAATTGTTGATCGAATCCACCGAACATGGTTGTGAAAGCAAGTTCCGTTTCTCTATGACCGAAATAGACTGCTGGATCAAAAATGTAAGGTTTAGATTCCAAACCACACAAAAAATTCCCACTCCAAAGGTCTCCATGAAGTAACGATGGAGGCTCCTCAGGAATCAGTTGCCCAAGTGTGGTAAAAAGCATATCAAATTGGCTTAATGTGGAATTGCCAACCAAACCTGAATCACTAGCTATTTTCAATTGTGGCTCAAGCCTCTCCTCAATGAAGAATTCTCCCCACTTTTCATGAAATGTGTTGGATTGGGGTAGTCTGCCTATATGATTGTCATGATCCAGTCCGAACCGACTTGATGATGTTTTATGTTGAAGTCCTAGTGATTCACCAAACCGATTCCAAAAAGTCTGATTTGCTATTCCTTTTTCTATCCACTCCAAGATCAAATACGATTTCCCATCTTCAGAGCCTGACCCAAGAACAACTGGTATGCCAAGCGTAGATTTCTTTTTGAGTAAGGCCAATCCTTTCTGTTCTTTATGAAAAAGGTCAGATTGTTGTGCAGAGTTTACTTTGATGAAAAATTCTCCCTGGTTAGTTGTGACCTTGCTTGTCTGATTTATGCATCCACCAGGCACTGACGAAACTTTTTTGACTTTTATTTCTGAACCGAAATGATATCTAAAAACACTGGCGTAGAATGATTCACTGCTCACAGGTTGTGTTTTTCCTTAAGGAAATGAAGAAATTCATCCGTTGACCTATCCAGAATCTGGAATACATTTTCAAAACCATTCATGCCACCATACCATGGGTCAGGCACATCTTCTCCTTTTGCCTGAGGATCAAATTCACGCATTAGAAAAAGTGTATTTGACTCACCTCCTAGTTCGCGGATCATATTTGATTTGTTGGAATAATCCATTGCAATTAAGTAATCGAACTCATTTTCATGATGTTTTTTGAATTGTTGCCCAAAATGCTGGATTGGTACGTTATGATTGTTTGCCACCTCAATTGTTCTTGGATCTGGTGATTCTCCAACGTGATAGTTCGCAGTTCCCGCCGAATCACATAAAATCTTCGATTCCAGTCCATTTTCGCGAATTTTTTGCTTAAAAATAGCCTCTGCAAGAGGTGATCTGCAGATGTTTCCCAGGCACACAAATAAAATTTTTATCATTTTTTTAAATAGAGGGGTTACCTTTTGTGAACTACCTGTATATACCAGTTCATAACACAAATTTATTCATACACCTGTTTACAAGTAAAAAAGTCCCGCTTCTGGCGGGACTTTTGTTTTAGTAGGCTTTTTATCGTTACCTGATGCTTATACCGATACCTGTGGTAAGCGTGCTATACTTCTGGATAGCATAGTCAGCATGCAAAGTCAAGATCAATAATTTCAATCGAAAACCGAGATTAATTCTAGGTCCCGTTGATGCGAAACTAAAATTAATTGGATCAACAAATGTTCCTCCTTCTGTTTCATATTCCCCAAGCAAGTCAAATTTCGTTGTAGTGTTCGCGATACCCACTCCACCAAAAAGTGTGAGAATAGCAAGCTGCTTGGAAACGAGCCCCTGGAGTGTGAAACTGCTTGTTGAAAAAGTAGCACTCTGACCAAAATCAGGATCTAACGCAATAGTAGTCTTCATTCTGTTCCACCCTATGAATCCCGAAACGTCAATTGGTAACTGCTTGAAGCCTGGAACCCATTGTTTTAGATCATGCATGAATCCTACTCCAAACATTTCAAATGAAAAGTCTGTTTGACCCTGATCATTAGTGGATTCTATCTTAGGAATAATTCTCAGCTTCAATTCAGTGTTCTTCATAAGACCAATTCCAACCTGCACCATGCCTGATGGAACAGCACTAAAGCCGATTTCTTCATCTAGTCCGAGTCCCGTAGGTGCACTAATACTGACTTGAGTGTCATCTGAAGGATCTCCAGGAGTTCCATTGTCTGAGGTGTAGCGCAAAAATGGAAGCTCTTCATTTGGCAAGTTTGGTCCAAATAGTGTAGGCGAACTGGTAATTCGAGGTCCGGTATTTCCGTTTGCATCGATCGATCCAATCACCTCCAGGTTTGTGAATTCACTATCATCGATAGTGAAAAATTCTGCACTGGATGGTACAAACGCGAATGAAACTGTCGGGGTAATATCAAAACCTAGCAGTTTATGTGGTTTAGCTGTATTGTACCAACCACTATTAATTCCATATCCAAAGCCAAGAAATGCTGGTTCGAGGTATCCCTCTAATAATTTTTCCGCATCTGCAGTACCTGCTTCCAGGAAAGAACCAAAGTCAATTTGCGCTTTTCCTGCTAATGGAATGGTTGCTATAAGTAATATTATTATATGCTTTTTCATGATAGGCGATTAATTAATTGTTGATGTTTCTGACACGAAGTGCAACATCGAAATAAATCAAAATGTTAAAGTCGATTACATCAAGCATTGCTGGTGGGACTACGACTCCTGCATCGAAAACAAAGTCCATGGTAAAACCTTGCCTGTTCAACAACTCATTTTCAATTACATTTTTTATGGTAGTAACATCCAAAGGAGTCTTTGAGGTATTTCCAAGAATTCCTCCTGAAAGGGGTAAGTCAGCACTTACCGTACCACTTGAAAGGTTGAAGTCAACTCGATTAACTTCCACAGGAACTGCTTCATCAAATGTGTCGCCTGCATCATTAACTCCGGAAATCTCATATGAGATCCCCAAAAGATACACTTCGGCTCCTTGTCGATTCAGTTCGTCAACGGCGTCTGCGAAACCATCAACATCATTGAGGTCATAGTTAAACGTGAATTGATCAGGATCCAGGTTAAAAGTTGCTGGTGGAACATCAATTCGAATTTCACCTGGGTCCACTGGAACCTCGGCGGCTACATCAAAGCCAAACCCTGCATCACCGCAAGAAAATAAGACGGCAAGTGCACAAGTTAAGAGTAGTGATTTTATTGTTTTCATTTTAGCATGCATGTGATTTAGTCTATTTGTAAATCTAAGGAAATAATAAAACTATTAATTCAGGCTCATCCATTCTATTTGATCATTCGTCTAATTAATTTTGCGGCCTGAATTGGGGAGATTGGGGTTATGCATCACTCGATTTGGAGTTCGGAATACAATTTATCACACTTTAAATAATACTTTTTGATATGTCATTAGTCGGAAAAAAGGCACCTGTTTTTAATACTCCAGCCGTCATCAATGGAGTAGAAATCGTTGAAAATTTTTCATTGGATCAATATGTCGGAAACAAAGAAGTTATCTTCTTCTTCTACCCAAAGGATTTCACATTTGTTTGCCCAACAGAGATTCTTGCATTCCAGGAAAAAATTGAAGAATTCGAAAAAAGAGGGGTTGCTGTAGTTGGTGCTTCATGTGATTCAGAGGAAACCCATCTTGCTTGGCTCTTTACGGCGAAAAATAGAGGTGGAATTGAAGGGGTTAAGTACCCGTTGGTAGCTGATCTTTCCAAGTCTGTCGCATCTAATTATGGTGTTTTGGCGGGCGATTGGACGTACGGTGAAGAAGGAGAATTAAGCTTCGAAGGAGCTCCTGTGGCTTATCGTGGTACTTTCTTTATTGACAAAGAAGGTATTGTTCGTCACGAAACAATCAATGACCTGCCTTTAGGACGAAACATTGATGAAATGCTGCGAATTGTTGACGCATGGCATCATGTGCAGGAACACGGAGAGGTTTGTCCGGCGAATTGGACGGAAGGAGAAGATGCAATGAATGCTACCAGAGAAGGTGTTGCGGAGTATCTATCAAACCACTAAACCATTAATTCGAATCAAAAAGGCTGTTTCGATTTTGGAACAGCCTTTTTTATTACATTTAGTTATCTCATGTTGGAAGAACCGAACTTACATTTATGGCACTGATGACTGGATTGGTCATTAAATCGACGGGACTCTGGTATGAAGTTCTTGTGGGAGAGCAAATACATCCGGCAAGGCTCAGAGGAAAATTTAAGTTGGAAGACAAGAAAATCACCAATCCCATTGCAGTTGGTGATGAGGTGGAGATCGAAGAAAATGAGCAAGTTGACGATGAATGGGTCATTACGGAAATAAAGCCACGAAGGAATTATATCATACGTCAGAGCCCAAGAAAGAAAGGACATTCACATCTCCTTGCTAGCAATGTAGATCAAGGTGTACTAATCGTAACGCTTAAAATGCCAAGAACCTCTGTAGGGTTTATTGACAGATTTCTTGTCACGTTAGAAGCATTTAGAATTCCAGGGGTAATCATTTTCAATAAGAAGGATCTTTATAAGGATAAAGAGTTTGCTCTGTATGAGGAGCTAAAGGAACAATATGAAGCCATTGGATATTCAGTTTTTTTGACTTCATTTCTTGAGGATAACATTTCCAATATTAAATCGGTTTTCGAAGGAAAACGAAGTTTAATATCAGGACATAGCGGATCGGGAAAATCTACCTTAGTTAACAAACTCATACCTGGTGCCAACCAGGATGTGCAAGAAGTTTCCACGTTCGCCAACAAGGGTGTGCATACAACAACATTTGCCGAACTCTTTCAGCTTGATAAAAAGTCCTCCGTTATTGATTCCCCTGGGATCAAAGAGCTTGGATTAGCTGAAATTGAATCAGATGAATTGTCTCATTATTTTCCCGAAATGAGAAAATACTTAGGACAGTGCAAGTTTCACAACTGTCAACATTATGAAGAACCAGGTTGTGCAGTGAAGGCAGCGGTTGGAAGTGATATTACTGAAAGAAGGTTTGAGAGCTACCTGGGAATCCTTTTTCAGGATGATAATCGATCTTAAGTTAAAGGGGTTATTAAAAGAAAAAGCCACCCATCCCAATCGATATCAGGAGGATGACTTGATCATTAACTACAACCTTAAAAACACTACTACTTTACTACTAATTTGTATTGTGGTGTTGGGTTTAATGGACAGAAGTAAACGTACTCGCCCTTTTCCAGAACTACTTCTTGTGATCGTGCTGACTCTCCATCTTTAACAGTTTTAGAGAGGTAAGCATTTTGAATGTGATCTGCTGCTTCTGTCTTACCAGCCGGCGCAATTACAAAACCTACTTCATGATCAACACCATCGTTGGTTACTTCAAAAATGTATGGCTTACCAGCCTTTAATTTTAATTCTGTTTTTTCGAATTCTCCGGGAGTTTGATCCAGTAGAATCACTCTTGCATCCTGGACCAAAGCTGCTCGAATGAACAATGGTCTTCCTAGTAATAATCCACCGGCAACTATTGCCAATGTCAGTGCTAAACTTTTAAGACTCTTCATTTTAACAATTTGATTATGCTACAGTTTCTAGTTCAGCTGCAACTGGAAAGTCTACAGGGATTTGAGTCGCTCCATTGATGAAATTACTGATCGTCTTGTCACCGATTACCATCAAGATGTCAATCAAATTAGCTTTATCGTACCCAGCTTCGAACAAACCTTCCAGAGATTCTTGACTTGGCTTGCTTCTGTTGATCGTGATGTTTCTAGTGAATTTTGCAAGTGCATCCAATTTCTGATCAAATGAAACTTCACCTTGTCTGATTTCTAAGATTTCTTCTTCAGAAAACCCATTCATTTTACCGATAGCTGTGTGAGCTGAAAGGCAATAAAGGCAATCGTTAACCTGGCTTACTACTAAGTTGATTACCTCTTTTTCTTTTGTGCTAAGTGTGCTTTTTCTGTTGTTTAAAGCCAGGTAATCACCAAGGGCCGTTTCATTATAAGCATACGTTGCATAAAGGTTAGGAACGAATCCAACTCCTTTTTCTAACTGATCGAAAATAGCCTGGTTATTTTCGCTTACTTCCTCTCTTGTAGGAACGTTGAATGTTGTTGACATTTTTGTATTGTTTAAATTTTAATGTTCGATTTACAATACAATTTTACGCCCGTGAATAGCGTAGGTGAGAGGCAACATTTCCCTACAGAGTGTCCATTTTTCCCTAGTTGGGTTTTAGCTCGTTTTTGAAATGCTGAGGGGTTTGATTGGTGATCTTCTTGAACATTTTGTGAAACGTTCCAACCTCTTCGAATCCCAATTCATACGCAATCTCTTTAGATGTTTTTTCCGTGTAGATCAATAGCCTTTTGGCTTCCAATATAATTCGCTCATGAATTATCTGAAGGGGAGATTTTTGATTGTACTTGGCAAAGAGGTTTGAAAGTGTCTTGGGAGATTTAAACAGCAGATCGGCATATTCGCTTACTTGCTTTTTGTTTTTATAGTGAGTGTCCACCAGTACGTTGTATTTCCTGACTATATCAATTTGACTTTCTTTTAGTTCTGAAGGGATCAACTGTTCCTTGGCCAGGCGGGTTATTTTAATAATCAGTCGCTTAAGAAGCATGACAAGCATCTCTCCCTGGATATTATCTCGGGTTGTAAACTCGTCAATGAATACTTCTAAGAGCATGTTAAACTTCGATGCTTCTTCGCCACTGAGTGTGATTATGGGAGGGGCCTGTGTCCCAAAAAAAATAATTCCATTACAGGAAACTTCATGGTCATGGTCCTGGATGCAGTAGAATTCACGATTGAATGTGAATCCGATTAAAGGAGCTTCTTTTTGGTTGAAATGAATTTTTTGTAAATAGGTACTGGTTGTTATTTGGTTCGACTCAAGACGAATCGGAACCCCATCTTTTTCGATCTCAACTGGCTCCGCATTTGGGTTCCAAAGAATATTGATCAGTCCTTTCGAACCTTCAAAATGTTGGTACTCTTCCTGAAAGTTGGTGCTTAATCCGAAAAATGAACCAAGTGCCTTGCCCTTGTAACTATAAACCATAGGCCAAAAAAGAAAAGAAATCACCTATTAGTTCCAATTATGGATGGTTTTAGCAGAAATCGTCATTGACATAACAAAATAATCAATACTACAATTAGGAAATTTATGTAACCTTTTTATGTTTGCATACGAATACTACATTTAGGATATTGATATTATGAAAAAATTTCAACTAGGAGAATTCGAGGAAATAGTGCTACTCACAGTGGGGGTATTATTTGATGAAGCCTATGGAGTAGCTATTAAGGGAGAAATAGAAAACCGTTTGAAACGCAAGGTTAGTGTGGGCGCGATGCAATCCGCACTCCGAAGAATGGAAAAGAAGGGATTTCTGGATAGTCGGGTGGGTGAGGTGAATAAAAAAAGAGGAGGAAAGCCAAAGCGATACTTTACGATT
>JANQST010000490.1 GCA_028279155.1 Cyclobacteriaceae bacterium | reverse complement strand
TGATCATGCATACTTCGGTTGTCTGGGTCCCAGCCATACAAAGTTTCTTTAACTCGGTAATCTTCGTCAAACCAAAAAGTGACTGTTGCTGAAAAACCTTCAGGCATTCCTATCTGTTTAAGGAAATCGGTCGTCTCATTGAACTTACCAGACACCAGCATTTCCTCTGCATCAATCACGATGTTATCGAATGTATATGTGCCATTCCAGGCCTTATCCCATTGTTTCCATCCTGAATTCGGGTTGAATATAGAACGACTCCCATCACCTTCTTTTTTGCCATGCCAGGTGTAGCTCGTGTCTTTTTTGAAAAGGGCAAAGTTCGGAGATTCAAAATCTTGCTGATTCCAAGCAGCAAAGTATTTTTCAACTTTTTCTTCGAGAATTTGTTCTTTGCTGTTGCTGCATGAGGTGAGGATAATACATGAAAGGCCAAGGAGAACCAATGGTTTCATATTGACTATTTTTTGCAATAGATAGTTATTTATAACTGTCTCCAAAGGTCTTTCCTATGCTTTAGGAAATCGTTAACATTATTCTATCATGCGACCAGATTGCATCCAAGCTAAAGGTTTAATGGGAATTAGTACAGAAGGGGACTCTCTAAAAGTTGGGACTTAATTATTTTTTGTATGACCCATTCAAATACCTAAATCTGCTTGGTTTCAAGTTGACAAATTTGTATATTGAATAAGGTTTGACGATCAGTCAAATCTCATTGGAGGTTAGATTGGATCTATGATATTCTTCATAGACCACACCGACCCAAAGGCGAGCAACCCTCGCCTTTTTTAGTGCCCATTTTCATATGTTGATCGTTCTTTCACTGTCTTGTAAAACTCCTTGGGAGAGCAGCCAACTTTCTTTTTAAACGCTCTGTTAAATGTGCTTTTACTGTTAAACCCTGATTCATACGCAATTGCCTCTAAGGTGCGTGAGGAAAGATGCCCTTCCTGGATCTTCTGAATAGCGAAATTGATCCGGTGACCATTGATGAAATTGAAGAAGTTCTCGCCGTACTTTTCATTCAATAATTGGGAGAGGAGATAGGATTGAGTTCCAATGAGTTCTGCCAATTGATTAAGATTGAGTTCCTGAGTTAGATAGGATTTCTCTTGTTCGAGCAGTCGCTCTAGTTTTTCTTTTAATTGGTTCGAATCTGAATCAGATAACGGTGAATTCTTGTATTTGCCTGTTTCCTCATAGAGTCCGGAGACGATTTCCGGCTGTCGCCAGGAATTGTAGACGATACTAGCGATAATGAGCGAGACGAGTAATAAGAATAAAAAATCAGCAGTATTATTTATTTCATAATAGCCTCCGGTTATAATCAGGACAGACATTCCAAATATCGCCAGACCTAGGATTGAAGTTATCAGAAGAAGCTGGCGCACCCATCTTAGATTGATTCTGGAAAGTGTAGAGTAATAGGACTCGCATTTTTTGGCATAACTGGCTACCAGTTTACCTGAATAGAAAATGTATCCCAGAATATGAATCACCTGGATGCTTATGAAAACCAGGGAACTAAATTGTAAGACTGTGAGATCTTCTAATCTATCGATTTCCCCTCTGAAGTAAAATAGGATCGTCATTAGGACAATTGATAAAATTCCTGCAGCTGAGTGCTTTGCCAACTGAAAGATTGAGGCTCTTCCTCCTGTTAAATAGGTGATGTGGAAATAGATCGAGGGTCCGATGAAAAAGACGAACCCATGAGAAATGAAATAGAGGTAAAGGCTAAAATTGTTTTCCTCGATGTTGGCGGTTCTGCGCAGTAGAAAAGCTGCGAGTATCGAAATAAGCACAGCGAGGTATCTGTTAGCAATGAGATTTCCCCTTTTGTGTGTAAAAAGAAAATAAGCCCATACCAGTCCCAAGATGGCAACAAAGAGTAATGCCATTTGAATATCCAGGTTTATTCCAGCTAAAATCGGAATCATTTTGTTTCAGTTTATAAAGTGACTCGTTGGACTTGATGGGTCCGTCTAAATTTTCCTCAACTATTTAAACCTGGTGAGGGAGTGTCGAAAGTCAGATTTTCCATTTAGCAATCGGCACCCTTCACTTTTAAGATTACTCAAAATTTGATGAAAATGAAAAAAGGAAAAGCTAGAAACATTGTTACATGGGTACTACAAGTGTTGATGGGTCTTGAATTTATATTGGCTGGTCAGGCAAAGTTCACCAGGTCAGACGTCTGGGCAAGGGAATTCAATCAATGGGGATTCCCTGATAATTTTTACCTCGTAATTGGAGCATTAGAATTGATAGGTGCGATCTTAATCTTTATTCCCAAGTTTGCTTCAAAAGCCGCCCTTGGATTGGGTGTTATTATGATCGGAGCTGCTATCACTCATGCCATTCATGGTGAGACGAGTAGAATAATTGTTACGCTAATTCTAGCTGGGTTGTGTGGATTGGTCTTTTATCTGAGAAAAGACTGAGCTTCATGCCAAGTATTTTTTGGATCAGGGACTTCTATTCCCACCTGAGTCCAGATTAATCTTTTTTCAAGAAAGCATTCACGTCGATACCTGATTTCTTTGCAAAAACTTCCAGGTCATCATTACTAATTTTTTCACCAGTAATGATGTTCATTGGGTGTCTCACATGGAAATCATTTTTGAAGGGTGCACTTAGCATTGGAGTAAAGAAAAAGCAGTCTTCAAAAAAGTAATGCGTCACCTGGCTATGTCTAGTTCTGGATTCATCCAGTATTGGATCACCACCGTGGAGGAGGTTGGCAGCCCAGATTAGGCATTCACCTTTTGACATTGTCACTGATTCTTTCTTTAGTCCAAGAGATTTGATCAGCTCTTGCAATCCCTTCTCATATTCGGGGTAGCAATCGTATGAAGGTGGGTCGGAAGATCCGTGGATCGAAAATTGATCCAACCCAAAAAAAGGTATGTTGTGTGATCCAGGATAATAGTGCAAAGGGCCATTCTTGCTATCAATATCTTCCAGAGCTACCCATATTCCACACATAAATCCATATGGATATGAACAAAAATGGACGGAATCACTATGTGTTGCCTGCTCGGATCCTTTTTCAAAATTGAGCGTTTGGAAAGGAATGGGCTCTCGACCAAAGGCATTTCTAAGAAAATCAAGTACATAAGGATCTAATGCTAGCTTTTTCACGCTTTCAGAAAATTCAAATGCGTTTTCAATTCTCAACCTTCCTGCACCTTCGTATTTAACCTTACGATACTCTTCTATACAGTCATCGATAATTTGGTCCAATAAGGATTCATCAACATCAAGATCTATGACACAAAAACCATGATCTCTTAAGTTAATGATGGCCTCTCTGCTTTTTGAATCAAACGATTTGAATTTCTCGTCTTGCTCTAAGTTTTCTTTTAAAAAGTAAGGTTTGCCAAGCATTGAGCTCTATGTTCTATCCGAACACTTTTTTGAAAAATGATTTTTTTTCTTTGGAATTGGTTTTTTTGTCAATCCCTTTTAGTTCCCTAATATCGACTCCAGCATTTGATGCAAACTTTTCCTGATCGCTCTCACTTATAGGTTCGCCGGTTATTATGTTCATCGGACGTCTGATATTGAATTCCTTAGTGAATGGAGAGCTCAAAAGCGGTGTGTAGTAAAAGCAATCCTCGAAAAAGTAATGTGTTACCTGGCTATATCTTGTTCGGGATTTGTCCAGAATTGGATCACCACCATGGAGAAGGTTGGCTGCCCAAATTAAGCAATCACCTTTGGCCATTGTAACTGATTCTTTTTTCAAGCCAAGCGATTCTATCAACTGTTGTAAGCTCTTCTCATATTCAGGATAGCATTCGTATGAAGGAGGATTCGAAGATCCATGCATGGAAAATTGATCCAATCCGAAAAAAGGAAGGTTGTGTGATCCCGGATAATAATGTAAAGGACCATTTTTTTCATCAATGTCCTCTAGTGCTACCCAGACTCCGCACATAAATCCATATGGGTAAGTATTGAAATGGATTGTATCGCTGTGCGTTGCTTGTTCGGTTCCTCTATCGAAATTGAGCGTTCCCATTGGAATTGGTTCTCGCCCGAAAGCTGTTCTCAGAAGGTCTAATATGTGTGTGTTTAATGCTATCCTTTTAGCTCCATCAGAAAACAAATGTGCACCCTCAACTCTGGCTCTGTCTAACCCTTCATTTTTAGCTTTTTCAAATGCATCACCACAATCACTCACAATTTCATCGAGCAATGAGTTTTGAATCTGAATGTCAATCATGCAAAATCCATCTTTTCGCAGGCTCAACAAAGCGTGTTGATCTTTTGAGTCCAATGATTTGAACTTTTCATCTTGCTCAAGATCTTCCTTCAAGAAGTATGGTTTTTCCAGCATTTGATCCTAATTATTACTTGATTCGCAATTCTCGCTTATAGGGTTCCTTCTAAAACAACAACTACTACAAAACTAGATAATATTGGAGCTAATGGCTATTACTTCTGATATACAGAGAAAACCAAAAGGGGACTATTTGCCCCATGTGGGCATAGCGTCAAAAAAGGAATTATTGGTTAGCTGAGTTTCTTTTCCGGTTGCTAAATCAAGTTTAAAAAGTTCCTGATTCCCATTTACCATACCGGTGAAGATAATCTGTTCACCATCGGCGGACCAGGCAGGTGGAGAATAGGAAACCACAATTTCAGCTAATGTTTTTAGATAGTCACCATTGGGTGAAATCAATACAAGGTCATAGCGGTTATCTACTTTTTGATTCACTGCAATAGAACTTCCGTCAGGAGAGAATTCAGGTCGGGTGCCTTTGTGCTTAAACTTTTGGAGTCGAGCTACTTCATAGGTTTTCATGTCCATTTCATAAAGTATGTTTTCCCTTACATAGGCATAGACAATCTTTGAACCATTCGGGTGATAAGTAATCGTTGCACCCCATCCGGGTCTTTTACCACTAGAATGATTGTTGCTCAACATTGTTTCATTGCCACCGACAGAAGGAACGGAGAGTATCTCCCAAATGCCATTCCTCCTTCCTGTAAAAAGGATGGTTTTTCCGTCAGGACTCCAACAAGGATATAACCCTTCTTTTTGCGTGATTTTTTTTGCGTCGCCTCCGTCAGTATTCATGGTCCAAATAGTGTACCGATCGTGACCATCGGTATCGGCTTGAAAAACGATTGTACGACCATCTGGAGAAATTTTGGCACTATTGTAATGAGGGTAATGACCCTGACCCATCTTACGCGTTAATTTTCTTTTTTCTCTACCATCTTCACGCATGTGGTAAATGTCACGACCTGATGAGCCTTCTGAGGTCGAATAATAGATAAACGAATTATCCTGGGACTTACCAAAAGTCAGGATACCTAAAGACAAGCCAAAAAGGAGACCCTTCATATTTCTGAATTTCTCCAAAAATGCATGGCTGATTTCTGGATTTTAGGAGTAATGTGATAAGGTGTGAGAATTGGGCCCAACACTTAGATCACGCCCATTTTCTCCATTAAAAATGTGGCACTTTTGTTTCTGCAAATTCCTTCACGAAGCTTGTAATCAAAAACAAGTTCATTGTTTACTATCTCGACTTCAAAGCACTTGTTTTCAAGAATATCCGGGTGCTCGTTAGAGGTATTGCAAACCTCTAAATCGTGAGTTGCGATCATTCCTATAGCTTTTTTAGCAACCATTTTTCGGATTACTTCTATCGTTCCTGAACGCTTATCATCGGAATTTGTGCCACGTAATATTTCATCCAAAAGCACAAAACCGGTTGCATTTTCAAGGCTTTTCATTATTTTCTTCAGTCGCTTTACTTCCGCAAAAAAGTAGGATTCACTTTCGTTTAGAGAATCCGAGAGCCGCATCGAAACAAGAACGGGAAGAGGATGAACATTAGCTTCGGTTGCGCAGACAGGAGCACCAATGCTAGTGAGTACCATGTTGATACCTAACGTTCGAAGGAACGTACTTTTTCCAGACATATTCGAACCTGTCAAAATGAAAAAGCTATGAGAATCGAAGGTCACATCATTATTAACCCTGATTTTCTGATTGATTAAAGGATGTCCAAGGTCCTTAAAGTTGATTACCTGATTTTCGTTTAATCTCGGATATACATAAGTAGGATTATTGTGAGCAAAGTTAGCGAGACTATTAAGGGCTTCAATTTTACCAATTACATCAAACCACTGTGAAATATGAGTTGCACATTCGTTTCTCCATTTGATTAGAGAGTCTAGTGTTGTAATATGAAGAGGGAAGAAACCGTTTACTAAGACTGCAAGGATATTTTGAACGTGATCCATCTTAGCGAAAAGTCTAGAAAGTTGTTCGATTTTTCTGCTTGCATTTAGGTTTCCGGTTTGAAGCTCTTTTTTGAGAGCTAAAAGTTGCGATGATTCGAAGTGCTCTTCCTCAATCTTTTCCAGGATGAAACTATACTGTTTTAGTACTTTGTCGATTTCACTTGAATTAATGATCTCTGCCTGGATTTTTTTAATCTGAGTTCCCAGAAGCACCAGGTTTAAGAGAAATAGTAGAAATGATACATTCCCAAAAATCTCCAATGGCGTATAGAAGTAAACAAATATGGAAGCCAGGAGAAGGCCTGATGTGATGTAAGCGGCTAGAACAGTTGCCTTTGGCGAGTCGGAATTTCCATTACGCGACCACCTGATTAATGCGTTGTAACTTTCCTCACAGTCGGGCTTAATTTTCCCCAACGCCATTATTTCTTGCCTCGTGTCAATTTTTGGTTCAAGCTCCCGGATCGATTCCTGAGTTTTTATTATCTCATCAGGCGACTGGAAAGAAAGGAGTGTTGATGCTAAATGATGTTTGCCCATCCTGGTAGATGTGCGATTCAAATTGTGATAAAAGGAATGCTCACCAAAGAAGTCAAGGTCATAAGAATAGGGATGGTGTGTGTTGATAAATTCAGCACCGTTTTCGAATGCACAGTCTTTTCCTTTTAAGTAATTGATTTCATCACTATTCACTTTGAGAAGCGCAATAGTAAGTTTCTTTTTCCATGCAACATTTTGATGAACACGCACGGCAAGTAGAAATGCGACTGCCAGAACAATTAGGGGAATGATCAGAAAGGTATTTCCAGGTTGAAAGTAGAAATAAAGATTAATTGCAAATGTCAGGGCAAAGAGCAATCGAACCCCACTAATTAGGTTGTATTTTTTAGTTAGATCTTCCAGGTCGTTAGTGTGACGAACAGAGATCTCTTCGTATTCTTCCATATTCAAACTCTGGATGACGATGTTATTTCATCCTGACAAAACTGCAAATAAATAACAATGTTAAGACCTTGAGCGAAAGCCCATTTGATTTTTTGATTCTTACAGGTATTTTCCTATTGGCTTTTCACTTCCTTAATTAGGTCATACACTTTTTCGAGCGCCGAATCTCTTCCTGTTATGATGTCGTTGACTGTTGCTTGTACAGGAATGTCTGGCAAAATGCCTCTTCCCTTGCCAGGGTCATTCACCGATGTTCGTAGGTGCCACAATCTAAAGTCGATTCCTATTCCACTGTTGGGAAGCTTGAAAATCGCTCCCGGATACCCCTCTGAATCTGCGTAATTCCCTCCCGATTCTTCACCTAAAATTGTTCCAATTTTGTGGTGATCCGCTAGGGCCATAAAAATATTACACGCAGAAAAACAGTTGCCATCCGTTAGGATAAAAACATCACCTTTAAATGCATTTTTCTTCACAGGCTCGATGGTATACAATACATCATTCTTACCTGTTGAAGCCACGTAGCCTGAGTCTACTTCTTGGAATCGCTTACTACTAAATGGATGATGGAATATGTTCAGTGAGTCCAATAGTTCATGTTTCAGGCTTTTTGCAAAGACATATTCATGAACTTTTAGCGGATGATCGTAAAGGTAGGAAAGCAAATGTGCACCTAGCTTTTCCTGTCCGCCTCTATTTCCGCGGACATCAATGACCAAATTAGAAATGTCAGCCTCAGCAATCTGTTTGAAAGAATTTTGAAAGAATTTAAGATACTCTTTAGTGCTATATCCGATTATAAAATGGGCGAAGGTTTTGATCTTGATTATTGCGAGATTTCTACTTTCATCAAGTGTTAACGAATAAGGAGGAGTTGTTTCTGGGGGACTCAGAATAGTTGCCATCTCGAAATCCGGAGCAATGCCATCAACTACAGTGGCCTTTGTTTCACTACTTCCGGGCTCTTGGTATTCAATAAGAAATGATGGACTTTGGTCTACATATAAGTAATAGGCCAGAGAAAAGTTTCTTGGGTACGATAGTTTGCGATAAATGCGCGAAGTGTTGTAAGCAGTAGCCATACATGAAATGCTATCCACAAGGCTTACTATTTCAGTTATACTCTTCCCATTTATTGAAACTATCTCATGCCGCGATATTTTCCTTGCTTCATTGGTAAGATCATTTAGGACAAAAGCCCTTTTGTTATCGAAATGCACATCATATGGGAATAGCTTTCCATTTGCATTGACGCAATCTTTAATATTATCGGAAATAGCAACGCTTGAATGAGCCTCACCAATGTCTGACATGGCTGATGATACAATCTGGAAAAATTCCAGGGAGTTCAAAGTATCCTTCAACAAAGATTCATAGAGATCAAATTGAGCCTCTAATTCCTGAGTCTTGTAAAGACGATTGGGATATGGGTGAGCATTGAGAAGGACAGTACGGAAAAGGTCAAAATCTTGTTGGAGTTGGTAGGGAGGTATCTTGGTAAATGAAATATCTGAACCCTGACCTAGGCTTATGCAGGAAGAAAAAAAGAAGATAAGGTATAGCTTGGTTTTCATTTAAGGTTTGGCTTCACACACTCTTATTGAATAAAGCCGTCTTCTTTACTTTTTTTGATTTTTATCATCATCAACTCACCCATCAGTTTCGCTCTTTTAACAGCTTCATTTGCTTTTTCCCCACTGAAATTGGTACGAACCGTAGTTTCCCAAAGTTGGATCCACCGTTCGAAATGAGTGGGCTTGAGTGGTTCTTTGTCGGATAATGCAATGTGAACTGGTATGGGACTTCCTTTATATCTGATTTTTCCAAGAAGTACAGTTTCCCAGAAATTGTACATAATAGGAATGTGCTTTTCCCAGTTCAGCTTGACTACATCGTTAAAAAAATAGCCAATGATTGGGTCCACGATCACTTGTTCATAAAAGCGATTAACCAAAAGCTCAATATCTTCCCGTAGTTGTATGTCCTTCATGCGATCGATAAAGGTAGGGAGCAAGTATTGCTTGAAAAAAGAAAATGCACTGACAATGATCAGGGCGTTTTCAACTTATTCTCATGTTGGACTAAATCATGAATGTTTTTCTCTGAAATAAAGAAACAAAGGGAATGAACCTGCAATACCAAATAGAAAGGTAATTACCCAATACACACCGATTTTTTTCATTCCAAATTTCCGTGCTTCCTGGTAAGACCACACCATAAAAACTAGCACAGCAAACAGGAGATCCGCCATAAATGCTGTAGAAATATCATTAGCGAAAGCCTGATAAGTTGTGACTACCGGATTTCCATAAAACAGTATGTTACCTGTTTCGAAAGTGACTTTCATCACCCAGATATTAGGAAGAATAAACCCAATAATTGCTAGAATTAAGTACGTCTTTTTCATGGTTTGAATTTTCGCAAACCTATTTTGGATGATCCAACTTTAAATTGACTTTGGTTAAGAAAGCTCCTTTTCCGCAATTCTTTTCTTAATCCTGCTTAGAGATTCAGCATTGACGCCAAGATAAGTGGCAAGTTGATATTGAGGGATTCGTTGAACAAGTTCAGGACTATTTTTTATTAGTTCCTGGTAACGTTCTTCAGGAGATAGGGTGATAAAGGACGCAACTATTTTCTGGTATATTGCCAATTCATCTTCCATGATGGTTCGTGCCAGTGAATCGAAATTTTTTGAATGTGAAAGTAGTTTCATTGCACCTTCCTGTGTGATTATGATCAACTCACAGTCCGCAACACACTCCAGCGAATGTGAAGCAGGGATTTGTTTTGTGTAGCTCTCATAAGAACTGACGAATTGATTTTCAGTGTAGAAAAATGTTGTTTTTTCTTCGCCATCCACAATGTAGTACATACGGACGCACCCTTTCAGGATAAAATAAAATGCTTTAGAAATTTCACCTTGACGAAGAATAACACTCCTTTTTTCAAAGACCTTTTCCGATAGTGCATCTCTTACAATTTGACATTCGTCCCGGGAAAGAGTGATGAGCTTGTTTAAGTATGTGATGAATTGATCGATGATTTTGAAGTTACAGTTTGACGAAAAAAGAAAATTAGAAAGAATTGTAATAATTCTGTAACCACAACTACTAATTGAAGTAATTAATGTAACAATGCAACTTTTTTAGATTTTATACATCTATATAAATAAACCTGAAAAAATTTAAAGGACATGAACGCTAACAAATCTATATCAACTGCAAGCCGGATCATCATGATCATTATGCTTGGCGCCTTTTCATTTAGAGCGGCAATGGCTCAAACGGTGAGCGCTTCCAAAATCATGGATGATATACGGGATGGAAAAGATATATCCTATGAAAATGTCACCATCACAGGAGATCTGGATTTTACCTATATGGATTGGAAAATTGATGACCTTCCAAAAAGATCAAGATGGTGGAATAATTCATCCAATGAAGTAGATGAAACGATTGAAGTGAGTGTGTCATTCATCAATTGCACGTTTGAAGATGATGTGTTGGCATATATCCACGATGATCCATCGGGCTATACCTTCACGGCTGATTTTGAGCGTGATGTTACGTTCAAGAATTGTGAATTCACTAGAAAAGCAATGTTTAAATATTCTGAATTTGACAATGATGTAACGTTTGAAGGAACAAAGTTCAGAAGAGAGTCAACATTCAAATATGCAGAGTTTGATGATTTTGCAAGCTTTGCCGGGACCACATTCAACGATGACGCAATTTTCAAATATTCTGACTTTGATCAAGGTGTGACTTTTGAAAACGCTGTGTTTGAAGAATCATGGAACATCAAATACCTTGATGTAAGAGGCGATTTCAATGTGAAATCAATCGATGTTGACGATGACATTGATGCCAAATACGCCTCAATAAATGGTAGAAGCTTTACTTCCTACCTGCTGAGAAATAGAAACTAATTCTCTTCATATATATCAATTCGTGACAAACCCTTGTCTTCCTTATGGAAAACAGGGGTTTTCGCTTTTTGCCTATTCTTTAAGCTGATAGATGGTCGGTAGCTGGAAAATAGAAGCTTCAATGGAAGGATCAAGTTCTACTTTGGTTGCAGTTGTTACGATGGTGTTTTCGCCAAGTTGAGTAATTCGCTTTAAGACCAATCCTTTCCAAACCCACATTTGTTTAAGAGCCTTACTATTGAACGTCCACACCTGGCATGTTTTTCCAAGAAGGACAGAGTCAGAATTATAAGTACCACCAAGATTAAAGAGAATCGATTCGGAAGCTTGCTGCGGCGTGGATCCCGGAGGTTGACTTGTCCATCTCACATCTACTCGCTTTCTGTATGTCGAATCAGAATGATTGATTCTGTAGATAGTGCCACCATCGGAAATCTCATGCAAAGCCTGGGTTCTTTCTGATCCATACAGTTCGAATTGCATCGCTAGTTTCCTTAAACTGCGCCAGCCAAATCGATCGAAAGTGAAAACCTCTTCTCCACTAGCATCTCCTGACACCTCGTAGCTAATTGAGCCTGTTTCCAGCGAATATTTTTTCAACCCATTGTCAACCATTTCCTGAGAAGATTGTTGCTGACAAATGGCAAAGAGTGGGAGTACTGCAATCAATGAGAGAGAGATTCGCATAAATCAAATTTTTGTAAAAATATAAAACCCTGATGCATGATACACCAGGGTTGTCAACCAGCTATAGTCGCCCCGACCTAACGAGGTGTCTTTGAATTTTTTCTGCTCTTATTTAATTCGTACACAATTTTGGAAAGCACGTTGAAAGATTCCTGATTGAATCGTTCAAGTACAAGGATATTATCAGGATTGTTGCTCGATGCTCGAATCTGAGAGTAGTCACGCCATGTGCCCGATTGGTAGTAATTAATTTCTGAGTTGTACCAGATGACTTTCATAGTAGGTAAATCAATGGTGGTTTGACTGTACTAAAATGAAAAGGTTTAAATTTTTAATCCTGCCAATTGACTTTAAGATCCTGACAATTTTGTTCAAGGCCTCTATGCCTCGATCATTTCTTTGACAGAGCGACCAAATCGTTTTTTGTATTGACCAGAAAAAGAACTGACATTGTTCATACCAATAAGTTGTGCAGCCTCAGTGGCAGTTCTGACTGAGTTGTTTTTTAAATAATCTTCCAAATACTGCCATCTGATCTCCTTGATCAACTCATATGGAGTTAACCCAGAGATCTTTTTTATCATGCGGTAAACCTTACGCTCACTGGCAGCCATCTCGTCAGCTAGATCAAGCACAGAAAGGTGAGGATCATCAATGCGACTGATAATAAGTCGTTCCAGTCTGGCCATGATATTCTTTTCAAATTCTTCAGCGGTTTTTCCGTAAAGCGTTGATAGTTTCTTACCACTGTCCCATTCGGTGTTCAAAATACTCTTGATTCGAATGAGAAGTTCCTCCTTGTCAAAAGGCTTCCCGATCACATCAATTGCACCTTTGGCGATCAAATTCAATTTTTCCGATTTATCAGTTCGTGCGCTCACAACTAAAACAGGTATTTTTCTTAGTTCCTTGTCTTTTTGTAGATGATCGATCAACTCAAAGCCATCCATGTATGGCATCATTAGGTCTGTAATGATCAATTCAATGTTCTGAGATTGTAAAATCTCCAATGCGCTCCCGCCATCAGCAGCGAGATAAACTCGAAATTCCGTTGATAAAATGGCTTTTAGGTAGGATCGGAGCTCTTTGTGATCCTCAACAATCAAGATCGATCGGGCATTTTCGTCCTTATTAGCAATGGATGGCACCTGAAGTTGTTGTTTTTCCTCCTGAAGATCCATCCAGAGCGAATTTCGGGTAACGACATCCAGCGATCGCTCCGGAATGATGGCTTGGGATACCCAATTACTTTCTTTGAATGGAATGTATATTTTAAATGAACTCCCTTTGCTTGAGCTGGATACTTCGACTTTGCCCTTGTGAAGTTCGACAAGTTCTTTCACCAAAGCGAGACCTATTCCGACACCCGCCTGAGATCTGAAATCCATAGAGCCGGCTTGATAATACCGATTGAAAATGTAGGCTAGACTTTCTTTAGGTATTCCTTCTCCCGAATCAGAAACCTCAATTTCAATGAACTCCTTATGAGCTGCCAGCCTAAGGCCTATTTTTCCACCTTCAGGAGTAAATTTGATTGCATTGGAAATGAGATTGTAAATGATCTTCTCAAATTGATGTGGATCTATTTGAACAATTGATTCATCATCAATATCCACATTGTAGTTCATTTCAATGGACTTAATGTCAGCCGCACTGCTGAACATTTTCGTGAGCAGCCTTAAGTAAGGAACGATTTTTACATATTGTAATGACAGCTGGATTTTACCTTCCTCCAGCCTGGTTAGGTCCATGATCTCATCAGCCAGGTAGAGCAGTCTTTTTCCATTTTTATAGCCTACATCCAGTAGCTCTTTTGATTTCGGATCCAAGATTTCATACTCCTTTTCACTGATTTTGTCTAGTGCTCCTAGAATCAATGTCAATGGAGACCTGAGATCATGCGAGACGTTAGCAAAAAATCTGGTTTTGGCCTGGTCAAGCTCGCGCAGCTTTTCAGCCTGGCTCTCGATTTCACTAACTAACTTCTTTCGTTCTATCAGTTGTTTTCTAAAAAGAATGGCTATGGTTATGAGCAATGCCACAATGATAATGGCTCCTATGATCGTGGCACGTTGCGTTCTGATTACCTGGGATTGTAAAAGCGTTTCACTTTCCAAAAGGTTATTTTTTGCTTCCACTTGAATCAACTCAATTTCATTTTGTTTGAGCCCCATTTCAATAGACTTTTCCTCGTTCCAAAGTGAATCAGTGTACAGCTGAAGTTGTTCAAGCTGATACAATGCATTTGCCGGATCATTTAGTGCTTTGTAACCTGCATAGGAAATCTCATGCACATGAAAGATCCATTCCTTAATACCGGCTTCCTTAGCTACTCCCATCGCTCTTTCTGCATAATTCGTGGATTGCTTGGCTCTACCCATCGCCAACAACACCTCTGCTTTGTTCTTCAATAGTTCGTACTTTTCCTCGTTATTGAGTCCACTTAAAATGGGCTGCTCGATTTTGTTGAAATAGTACAAAGCCGAATCATAGATTGTGGCATCCTGAAACACCCAACCCTTGCGAAGATGTATGTAAGGAATCAAATCAAATACACTCATTGAATCCGCTTTTTGCTCCACATCGCTTATGGTTTTTAATGCTTCTTCAACTCTTTTTTGAAAGGAATAATTATCCACTAACTCCAGCATTGATAAGAGAAAAATGTCACGACCTGATCGATCGACCTTATCCAATTCGATCATTTTCAAAATGCACTTTTCTGCTAAGTCATATTCTTCTATTTCCTGGTAAGCTCTGGATAAATTTCTATACCTGTTCCGTAAGATCCCTGGACTTTTAACATCGAGTCTCTCGTGTATTTCAATGGCCTTCTTGTAATACTCGATCGCTTTAGGGTAGTCCCTCTGGATTTTATAAATAATTGCAATATTGTTTAATGACTTTGAGATTTTAACCGAGTCCTGTTCCTTCACATATTCTCTCATTGCTGCACGATAGTAGGTGAGCGACTGGATGTGATTACCCCTGAAGTAGTTGACAACTCCCAATGCATTGTTTGCCTCAGCAAGAGAAGATGTCAGGTCGTGAATGGTAGCCAGATTAAGCGACTCTTTGTAATACTCTTCCGCTTTATCATATTCATTATTGTAACGGAAGTAATATCCAAGGTCAATCAAAACGGCGCAAATGATTTTGTGATTGTTGGTTTTCCTTGCGAGTAAAATGATTGAGTCTGCTCTGGGGATTAGTGAATGAGGGTCCTTATCGTTATAGTGAAAATAGATTTCATTCTTCCATCGTAGTGCTTTTATCCATTGAGCAGTATCTGTCTTCTGAGAATATCTAATTGCCTTGTTGATGAGCAAAATAGAGCTGTCCTGGTTCTTTCGCATCACCTCTCTAGAGGCATCATATAATTCGTCAAAGGATTGCGCGAATGAACAGGTTGAGACAAGTAGAAGAGTTATGAAACTAAAGACTTGCCTGCCATTCCGGAATAGCTGGTTTGGCATAAAAAGAAGTGGCGACTTTTTCATGACTAATTAGGGTTGGCATACTAAAGATAAAAAAAGCTCTCTCGAATTGATCAAGAGAGCTTAGTTATAGCACGATGTTATGCGTGATTAGGTGGATTTCCATTTAAAGTTAGATCCATCAAATCATAGTATTCTGCCAAAACACTTCAAATACCTGCCATTATTCATAAAACACTGCTACTTCATCCAATTCCTTTCTTTTCAGGTCCGGAACATAGACCTCATCCTTTGGATATCCAATTGGAAGGAGAAGATAGGGTCGTTCGTTATCTGGTCGTTCGAGGATCTTGGTAAGAAAGTTCATTGGAGAAGGAGTATGGGTCAATGTGACTAATCCAGCCTTATGAATAGCCGAAATGATCATGCCACATGCAATACCGACAGACTCATTCACATAGTAGTTGTTATGCTTCTCCTCATCAATCATTTCATAAACCCTTTTAAAAACGATGATTATCCACGGAGCCTCCTCAATAAATGGTTTATTCCAATCGGTACCAATTGGTTTCAGATCATTGAGCCAGCGTTCGCTCATACGTCCATGATAGCTATCATATTCTTCCTTTTCAGCAGCCTTTCTAATTTCTTTCTTGAGCTCAGAGTTTGAAATGGCACAAAAGGTCCACGGTTGCTTGTGAGCGCCCGACGGAGCAGTGGAGCCAGCCATGATCAGATTTTCAATGACTTTTTTTGAAATGGGCTTATCAGATATGTCCCGAACAGTTCTTCGGGTGTCAAGCCAATCGTGGAATTCTAAGCTTCTTTTTTCTACTTCATCGAGTTTATAGATATCTCTTTGATAGGCTACATGAGGATACCCATTGATTTCAGTTTTTTCCATACCTGCAATTATAAGCCAAGTACGTCAACGCCCTGTTCAAAAACTAGGTCTAGTGGTATATCCAGTTCTTTTAATCTGTCAAGGTCAGCTTTGAGTACTTCACCCATCAATCCTTTTTCGGCGACAAGAGTAGCAACTCCTTCATAATCTCCATCTCCCTGCAGCGTCAGAATTTGTTCAGACAACGCATCAGCGGCTTCTTTCATCTTCTCAAAATTGACGCTATAAGTATTTGATTCTTCATCTCTTGAAAACGCTCCATATTCTTGGAAAAAATTGAATCTGATCATATTCGCCTTACCATGTGAGCTTGCTGCTCCAAATCTGACAGACCTTAAAATACTTGCCAGGAATGTTACATAATGATCCATGAGGTCTCGATCGATTTCACCTTGATTATGAAGTTGTGTGATCATATATAGCCCCAGAACATCGGCTTTTCCTTCCTCCAAAGCTTGTGCATGCTCCTTGAGGGCATTTCGTACAGTCCCCTTCCCGTTAATAGTCTTTTTTATACCAAGGCCATGGGCAACTTCATGGAACATCGTATTACCAAAAAAAGCATCAAAAGTTATATTGCTACGCTGATCCTCATGAATCAAGACGTTAGAAACAGGAACGAGAATGTGATCAAATTTCTCCTTCATCACATTTTTTAATTGAAGGCGTCGGGATCCTTTTGATAACTGTACTTCTTCATCGTTCGGTAGATTGATAGCTATGGTTTTAGAACCGGAATTACAATCTCCTGCATAGTAGACTACAT
>JANQST010000448.1 GCA_028279155.1 Cyclobacteriaceae bacterium | reverse complement strand
TTGGGATCAAAGGGGGTGAAGAGCTATTCCACAGTGGATTTTCTACTCAAGTCATTACTGTAATGATCGTCTGTGTACTCGGGTCCTTTCTTGTTCCTTTCGCCATGTATTACATTTTAAAAAGAAAGCTTTCTGTTTATGATGCCGGAGCAGTTGCCGCAACATACGGTTCCATATCTGCGGTAACTTTTGCAACAGCATCCGCATTTCTTGAATCACAGAATATGAATTTTGGCGGGTACATGGTTGCCGGTATGGCACTAATGGAGTCGCCGGCAATCATCGCAGGATTGATATTGATTAGAATGCATCAACCAAAGAAAAATGAAGAATCTGCCGGAGACAATGGTTTGAGTCACATTCTTAAGGAGTCATTTTTTAATGGATCCGTCTTGCTATTGGTCGGCTCATTGATCATCGGCTACCTTGGTGGTACCACTGGAGAAGAGGAACTACGGCCATTCGTTAACGAGATATTTTTTGGCATGCTTAGTCTCTATATGCTGGATATGGGGCTATTAGCTGGTCGAAGAATTAACGATCTTAGAAAAGCGGGAGGTTTTGTTGTTGCATTCGCGACACTGTTTCCTCCGCTTATTGCCCAAGTTGGTATTTGGCTCTCTTATCTTCTCAATTACCAGGCTGGAGATGCATTATTGCAAACGGTACTTCTTGCAAGCGCCTCGTACATTGCTGTTCCTGCTGCAATGAGAATGGCTGTTCCACAGGCTAACATGAGTATCCTTCTTCCCATGTCCTTAGGAGTGACATTCACATTCAACATTGCTGTAGGCATTCCACTTTACTATTACATCATTCAATCAATCTGGTCATGAAGTACTTTAAAATAGAAATAATCGTATCCAATTCCTTCTTTCAGGATCTAATATCGCGTTTGGAAAGACTGGGAGTTCATGGGTACACTGCACTAGAAGTTTTCAAAGGCAAGGGAGCGAAAAACGGAGAACAATTATCTGAAGGTCTGCTCCCGATCACAAGAAGTTCCTTGGTTTTTACAGTTGCTTCAAGAAAGCTAACCAACAAAGTCATCGAGCATATTCAGCCTTACCTCGACCAAAGGGGCGGGGTCTTGATTACATATCCTATTCACTATGCAAGTGGTTTGTCTGAGTAAGAAAAATAGAGAATTCTAAGCCTGATAATAATGAACAGGTTAGCAGCTATGTTAGGGTCTCCGTTTAAGAAACGGAGATCTTTTTTACATCAGACTGGACTTTTTATGGTCATGAAATACTCCCTGGCGTTATTAATCTTATGATCAGAGAATTTCTCCTTTGACGCAAAAAATCCCAGAAAAGTATGAGAACTCATTCTTCTGATCATATAAAAATGCTCCATGGTATCAGATTTATAGTAATCAGTCGTATCGAAGAGATTATCCATACCTATTTTTTTATCAAGCAAAACAATTTCGTCGAGCGCTTCCTTGCTGTTTGAAGATTTATATAAAAAGCTTCTATCTGTACTGTCCATAACAAAAATGAAACTGTCAGGAATAATCGCATTTAGAGCGTTTATCTGTATTTGGAGACCCGCAAGCATATATTGACTATAGCTGAAAAAAAGGGGAAGACTTGCATGGGTCTGGTTGAAAAGTTCATAGCTGGTTGAACTGATGCAAGACCTTCCCTCTTTCCAAGCAAATTTAGATTTTGAATCAGCTCAAAAAATGGTGACTTATACAGTAATAGGAGTAGTCAATTTTACTAGTTGAATGTAAGGCAACCTTAAAGGTTTTTGATAAGACCCAAGGTCATGGCTTTTTTAGTAAGCTCAGCCATGTTTTTGGCTTGAAGTTTTTTCATGATATTGCCGCGGTGAGCCTCCACGGTACGCTCGCTGATGAATAATTTATCTGCAATTTCCTGGCTTTTATAGCCGTCAGAAATATGATTGAGCACTTCCAGCTCTCGTTCTGTTAATTGGATCGCCTGCTTCGCTTTTTGCTCCTTTTTCATTCCCTTGTAAGAATTCAATGCTGTATCAATCACTACCTTACTAAAGAATTTTCCACCGTTAATGACCTTTTCTATAGCCACAATGATCTCGTCTGCAACACTGTCTTTCACTACATAGCCACACACATTATAGTTCAGGCTTTCAAGGACATATTCTTCGTCCTTGTGCATGCTTAATATGATTACTTTAATTCCCGGGTATTCTTTTTCAAGGATCTTAGACGCTTCCAGCCCATTCATTTCAGGCATAGAAATATCCATGATAATTATATCGGGATTTAAGCCGGACTTTAACGCATCAAATGCGAGCCTCGGCCTGTCAAACTCACCCAAAATCTCAAGCGATGTATCCATTTGAAGAATGCTCAGAATTCCTTTCCGCACCAATTCGTGATCCTCTACTAGTATGAGCTTAGTTTTCTTCATTATCAACAGGAATATTTAGACTTATAAAGGTACCCTTCCCCTCCGAAGATTCAATATCGCAATTTCCTTTCATAACCTCCGATCTAAAAAAAATATTTTGCAACCCGTGGTGAGACGTATCATCACTATTATTCTTACTGAATCCAACGCCATCATCTTCTATAGTCAATTGAATGTGATCTCCAAAACCATTTATTTGAATAAACGCATTTTTTGCACGTGAATGCTTTAGAATATTGCTAATTCCCTCTTGGGCAACTCGATAAATATTAATCTTATTGTTCATGGAAACCTCAGGCACGTCATTGGCGGAAAAGGAAAAATTGATCGAACTGCTTTTATCAACCTGATCAACCAGTCCATTCAAACAAACATCCAATGGAAAGTCGTTCAATCTCAACGGCAAAAGACCGTCCGTCACCTTTCTCATTTCATCAAGAAACAGATCAATTGAATCCGTTAGTTCAGGTCCGACTTCCAATTTCTTAGCCGTCATTTTTACAACATTGGCCAATTGTCCCACACCATCATGTAAATCCCTGGCTATTCGTTCTCTTTCATTTTCCTGGCCCTCAATTAGAATAGAAACTCTTTTGGTCTTCAATTCTTCCTCTATTTTTCTATGTTTCACACGATCACTGATGTCTTTGAAAAAGAGAAATTTACATGGCTCTTTAATAAACACCTCTTTTATTTCGCAATCACCAAAAATTAAAGGTGATCCTTCAATTTCGAACTCTGAAGGAATTGCGACATCTCCATCCAGTATCCTACTTACCGGCTCGTTGTAGCTATCGACACGCATCTTTACAAATTCATCAATTGGACTATTTACCAGGTTATTAAATGAAGTACCGAGATAGTTTTCAGCGATCTGATTCGTATATTTTATTTTGTTGTCAATATCAACGAGGATGATCGAGTGATCGATTGAATTAATTATTTCTTGAAAAAGTTCTGAATTCTCCTTTATGGTTTTCTCAGCCTCTGCTTTGTATAAAGCCACATCAATGTTAGAAAGCAATTCCGCCTCATTAAAAGGTTTGACAACATAGCCATACGGTTGACTGATCTTTGCTTTTTTGAGTGTTGGTTCGTCTGTAAGCGCAGTGAGAAAAATTATCGGTATGTCTATGGTCTCTTTTATTTCCATTGCTGCATCGATCCCATCAGAGCTGCTTTCCATCATGATATCCATAAGAATGAGATCAGGGCCTTGCTTATTAGCTTCTGCTACAGCTTCTGCTCCAGAAAAAGCAGATATGACGTTATGACTGCCAGATTCAAGTGCTCTTCGGATATGTTGATTTACAATAAGAGAATCTTCTGCAACTAGAATTTTTCCCATAAGTTTACCATAAAGGTTAGATTACTAATATAACTTTTAAATAGGCTATTTTTTGAGAATTAATAAAAAACCGATGAAGCCACTGGAAATTTTTGTTGTGTCAAAAAACTCCATTCTTCCCAACTATATTTATCTGTTTTTGAAGGAATTTTCAGTGGACTTGAAATTCAAGTTGGCGGTCAAATTGGACAAAAAAGTGGACCTGGTTATCATTGATACCGGGACTATCCCACCAGACGAATCAATGGAATATACCAAACACTGCCCTGTCCTTTTGTTTGCCAGGAACATCAGTCCGTTTCTCATTAGCTACACAAATAAGTATGAAATAAATGGCGTACTGTCTTTGGACATGGAGCAAGAAGGAATCATTAAAACTTTAAATGAGTCAACAAAAGGTGAAATCTATTTTAATGAAGAAATGATCTCCATCCTGTTTTCTCCAAAAATGAATGAACTCTCTGAAAAGGTCAATTCAATTACCTCACGTGAAATGGATATTGTGAAGTTTATGCTCAAAGACATGACCAATGAGGAAATTGCTAATCACCTTAAATTGAGCGTGAGGACAGTCAATGCCCATAAAGGGAATATCATGAGAAAGATTGGCGCGAAAACAACATCGGGCATGATAAAAATGATCTTGGATTATTCTCCTTACCTGATTTAGAAACGAATTTGAAATCCGTTTTTCTTGCTTAATGTAAGCTCCCCGTTGAGTTGTTTTGTAAATGTCTTTATTAGCGAAATTCCCAATCCGCTTGATTTATTCTTAAGAATGTCAGATGGCACAATAACTCCATCATTTAGAACAGAGAGGTAATTCAGCTTTCTTTTTTTCTTGAAAATGATATGAACATTGCCTTTTTTCTTCTTCTTGAAACTATGCTTAAAGGCATTTGAAACTAGCTCACTAACAATCAACCCAAATAGCAGAACTTTATCTACCTCGAATACTTTGTCATCAGCATCTACTATGATTTCCGTGTTCTCTGACCCAAGCAATATTCGTAGTTCACGTGCGATATGATTTAGGTAATCAGAGATATTGATTTCTGAAACATTGTAGAATTTATAGAGCTGATCATGAATTACAGCCATTGACTTGATCCGATCATTTATCTCAGAGAAGAGTTTCTTAGCTTCCTTATCACTCAACTCATAAGATTTCAATGCCAATATTGATGAAACCAATTGCATATTATTTTTCACTCTGTGGTGTACTTCCTTGAGAAGCACATTCTTTTCTTCGAGCGAAGTTTCAAGCTTTACCTGCAGCGTTTTATCACGTGTATTATCATATAAAACTCCAATCAGTCTTGTAATATTCGAATTAGAATCCCTAATGACCCTGGTATAAGTTCGAACGTATTTTATTTTATTCTTTATGAGCAACCTTAAATCTGACTCAATAAAACGTGAACCCTCTTTGATTTTCTTAACCCAATCCTCTACTATGACCTGATCTTCTTTTACCACATATTGTGAAAGTTCTTTGGCACTAACAATTGGTGTCTTAGCGGTCTCGAAGATTTCATGCATCTGTTTATCCCAAAAAACTTCATCCCCTTCTGAACTATACTCCCACACACCAATCTCTGCCAATTCAGTTGCAAGAAGAATCCTATCAGACAATCTTCTAATCTTATCTTCAGCAACTTTTTGCTCTGAAATATCTTGACAGGTTCCAATCATTTTGCTATAAACGCCATTTTCATCTTTCTTCACAGTACCTCGAGCAGAAATCCATCTGGTCAGGTTATTCTTCTTGTGATGAATTCGGTAGATATGAAAAAAGTCCTCTCCTAGATGCTTTGAATTGCTCAATTTCTGCAAGAATTCTTCTTTGTCGCTAATGTGAAGCATTCCTTCAAGCGTCCGCAGGTCTTTGTCTCTTGTAGAAATACCCAGCATTGCTCGTACCTCCGGACTTGGACTGAATTTGTAATCAATTAAATCGAGCTCATAATTTCCGATACGAGAAATTCGTTGGGCTTCTAGTAGGTTCTGACGATTCTTGACCAGCTCTCGTTCTGTTTTCTTCAATTCCGTTACATCCACCATTCCCGCCAGGGATCTTTCGAAGTTTCCGTCTTCATCGTATTCGGAGGTTGCAGAAAGCAAAACCTCTAACACTTCTCCTGACTTGGTTTTGAATTGGTAGGGTACGTTTTTGGAATATCCTTTCTTAAAAAAATCTTTGACCTTGTTTAATGCTTCTTTCTTTGTTTCTTCTGTCAGGAAGTCGATGGTTCTTCGCCCAATTACCTCCTTCCTGTCATAACCCATTTTCTCTAACCAGAAATCACTGACACTCATGATCTCCGCTTTCGAATTAATGGAGTGCATCATTACAGGAGCGCGGTTATATATGTTTCGGTACTTTTTGAGGGATTTCTCAAGCGCAATTTCGATTTCCTTTCTGGTGTTGATATTCTGCCATGAGATCACGGCACCATAAGGTCGCTTAAGTTGAGTGACTTTGAGGTTGTACCATTTATTATCCGCAAGCTTCGTTTCGTAATCAAAAAAGGTAGCTGATCTGTTCAACACTTTCTCAACTCCAGACTGGATCAATTCTTTCTCTTCGAAAAAATCTACAAATGAAAATACATTTCCTCCGACCCTGACATCTGTGTATGGTGACTTCTTGAGATAGATCTCCAATCGTTTGTTTACGCTTATTATGATCCCATCCTTATCCACTACCAAAATTGCATCCTCAAGCGAGTTCAATATCTCCTGCTTCAGCGCCTCACTTTCTTTAAGTTTTTGTGAGATCAGCTTTTGTCGTGATATGTCCACCATCAGTCCCTTCAAGAGGACAGGGCTTCCATCTTCAACAAACACATCAATAATATCTTTTATCCAGAGATATTCTCCGTTTTTCTTTCTAAACCTGTATTCAAATTCATGACTTTTACCAAGTGCAACCTGACTAGAATGAAAAGAAACAACCCATTCCCTATCATCAGGGTGTATTTTGTCTTCCCAAAATCCTTTCTCAGCTCTTTCTTCAACCGTATATCCCAACATTTCCTTGACTCTTGGGCCTACAAAAATCATTCGATCTTCCGTCAGTGACCATTCCCAAAAAACAGCGTCAATTGCTTCACTAAGCTGCTTTTTACGGACTGCTTCAACTGTGTACCTTTTTTCAAGCTCAACCTTGTCTGTGATGTCAACAAAACTCAACAATCCACCACTCAACTCACCAACAGCATTATGTAGCGGAGAAGCATCTCCGGATATCCAGATCAATTTCTTATCAACCTGGATGCCATTCACAAAATTCTTAACAGTCCTTTTTCTTCTCATAGCAACAGATAGCGGCAACTCATCTTCTTCTAGCAATTGGCCCCTTTCATTCACTTGCTTAAGGTCAAAATTTGTGTAGTTCTTTCCTTCAATTTCAGTCTTATTCAAGCCAAGAATTTGTACACAGGCTTGATTGGCAAACGTGATAATGCCATAAGGATCCACCTGAATGATGCCCATTGGAATTTGATCCAGGACTTCCCCAATGGAAGCACTATCAACTGAAAGTAATGTTGTATTCAACGTGGCTATGTTATACAGATGCAATTAAAGTTAACTCCATTTATCCTCTTTCAGTCAAACTCCAATTCATTTTATGAGTTAATACGAATAGCGGCTAAGCATTTTGCTCAATTTGATTTCGACATAATCCCGCACTTTTCTAGTCATACTATTTCGTTCAATTTGTATCAGTTATTTCAACCAAACAGCTAGGGAAATGAGAGAGACGGAACTTAAAATTGCATCTACCCCAATCACGCCATTTTTTCATTTTGATCGCAGATCTGGAATGATGGAATTCAGGGGGAGATCATTGCCGAGCTCTCCACAGAAATTTTACTATCCTATAATCGAAGAAATCGATATGGCATTTAAACGGGGTGTGAATAAACTAACTGCAAATTTTGCACTGGAGTACTTCAACACCAGCAGTTCGAAATGCCTTTTTAATCTGCTTAAAAAATTAGTTTCATATAAACAAGATGGTGGGAATGTGGTCATCAATTGGTTTTATGAGGAGTGCGATGATGACATGAAGGAAACTGGTCAGGATTACGAGAAAATTTTGGGTGCTTCTTTTAACCATATCAAATTGAATTAAGAAATCTACTGCTGTCAAGAACAGCGTGTGATTAGGGTGATTAGGTACCTCGTGGCGGGGTACCTTTTTTTGATCCTAAAATCTTATTTAGATTAATTCTAAATAACTATTTTTGTGCCATTATGAAATTACTATCAACACTATTTATAGCTGTCCTATTAGCAGCATGTTCAGGGTCAGGCAGTCAGCAAAAGGAAAATGCGACTGAAGCTGGAGAACTCAATGTTTATTCAACCAGACATTATGAGGCAGACAAGCTTCTTCATGAGAAGTTTACTAACGAAACGGGTATCAAAATAAACCTGGTAAGAGCAGGAGCGGACGAGCTTTTAAGCAGATTGGAAATTGAAGGAGAGAATTCCCCTGCTGATGTTTTTATCACCGTGGATGCAATGAAGCTTAACCGTGCAAAGGAGAAAGGTCTTCTGCAAGCAGTTAATGCACAAACCAGCAATCCCTCCAAGTTCGTGGAGGAAGAAAATTACTGGTATGCAATTGCTTACCGAGCAAGAGTTATCGCCTATGATAAGGATGATGTAGATGTATCAGAACTTACTACCTACGAAGATTTAGCTGACGAAAAATGGGCTGGAAAAATCTTAATCAGATCATCCGGAAGTTCATACAATCAGTCACTTCTATCATCCATCATTCATGCCAATGGACCTGATGCTGCAAAAGAATGGGCGGCAGGGATAGTGAAAAATATGGCCAGAGAACCTAAGGGTGGCGATCGCGATCAGATCAAGGCTATCGCATCAGGTGTTGGTGAAGTAGCCATCGTAAATACTTACTATGTCGGACTCTTGCTTAACTCCGACAACGAAGAAGAAGTGAATGCTGGTAAAAAAGTTGGCATCTATTTCCCTAACCAGGATGGCCGTGGAGGCCATATTAACATTGGAGGAATTGGAGTTGCCAAAAATGCTCCTAACAAAGAAAATGCTATCAAGTTCATTGAGTTTTTGACCAACGAAGAAAGTCAAAAGTTTTATGCATCCAATTCATATGAATACCCAGTGAACAGCAATGTGGGACCTGACCCTTCCATTGCCGCGTGGGGTGAATTCAAGATTGACAATCTGGATTACGCGAAGAAAACCGATCTGAACGAAGAAGCAATCAAGATATTCGAAGAAGTTGGGTGGAACTAGAATTCCATCTCATAGTGGATGGAGAATTCTTGGAATTGGAACTGTACTAGTTCTTCTTCTACCTATCGTATTTGTAATAAGCAATTCTCTTTCCGTAGAAACTGAAAGTTGGCAGCAGTCTTTCCCAAGGCTGCTGCCATTGTATTTGAAAAACACTTCTCTTTTACTTGTTGGTATTTGCTCACTAAGCCTATTGATAGGTATCAGTACTGCCTGGCTGGTTACAATATATGAATTCCCTTTTAGGAAGCAGTTTGAATGGATACTTATTCTTCCATTATCAATTCCCACATTTATTAATGGTATAGCCTATGTCGGGCTTACAGATTACGCAGGGCCTATAAGAATTTTACTTCGATCCATCGGTACAGATGTTTACATGGATGTTATGGATCACCAGGGAGCAATCTTGATCATGAGTCTGGTTCTCTATCCGTATATCTATGTAGCATCCAGAGCCGCATTTATTATGCAATCTGTTTCGTTGGTTGAGGTATCCAGATCGCTTGGACAGTCCATGGTCAAGACTTTTTTCAAAGTGACGATTCCACTTTCCTGGCCGATAATATTTTCCGGATTGATACTGGTGATAATGGAAGTGCTAAATGATTACGGAGTGGTTCAATATTTTGGGATACCTACTTTTACAACAGGAATATTCAGAGCTTGGTTGGCACTTGGTGATCTTCAAACGGCCATCTTGCTTTCACTGGTTGTACTGATATTTATTCTTCTTCTTGTAATCCTTGATACCTACATTCAACGTGGCAAAAAAACCAGCAACGAAAATGAGGATCAAAAAGCGAGTAGAATCCCATTCAGACTAAAGTGGATTCCGTTCATTATATGTTCCATACCTGTCTTTTTCGGGTTTGTCGTTCCTGTTGGTCAGCTGGTTTGGTGGTCTTTCCTGGCGAGCACAGGTAAAGTTTGGTTACAATCTATCCAGTTTATGGGCAATACTTCACTTCTGGGTTTGTTGGCTGGACTAGTCGTAATTCTTTTGGCAATCATTCTTTCCTATTCAAATCGACTTGTTGGAAATCATTGGACTTCAAAAACTTTTTCAAAACTATCAATGCTTGGATATGCTATTCCGGGAGCAGTGATTGGAATAGGCATTGTCACTTTAATCGTATGGCTAAATCCAAATTGGATCTACTCCGGAATTATTGCTTTGGTCTTTGGTTATTCTGCAAGATTTTTTGCTGTGGGATACGGACAAACAGATTCAGGATTTCAAAAGATTCCAAACCAACTTGATGATGCTGCCAGTTCCTTAGGAAAGAATTCACTTATCTCTTTATTCAAGATTCATTTACCAATACTCAAACCTGTCTTGATTGGAGCATTCATTATGGTTTTTGTTGACATTGCTAAGGAGCTTCCATTGACACTGATTTTACGACCATTCAATTTTGAGACATTAGCAACAAATGCTTTTCAATATGCCAAAGATGAAATGGCACCCAAATCTGCATCATCGAGTCTACTCATTATTTTTGTAAGCTCAATTCCCGTTTATTTCCTTAATAAAATAATCAAGTAGACTGTGCTCAAGGTTCAAAACATAAAGAAAAGTTATTCTACAACTAAAGCTGTGGATGATGTTTCGCTTGAAATAAACGACGGAGAAATACTTTCACTTACAGGGGAAAGCGGATGTGGTAAAAGCACGCTACTTCGAATTATCGGAGGGCTCGAAAAATCGGATAGTGGTTCCATCTTTTGGGAAGATCAAAATATTTCGAACTGGAAACCTGAAAAACGGAAGTTTGGATTTGTCTTTCAGAACCTGTCTCTCTTCCCACATTTGACAGTAGAGAAAAATGTTTTTTTCGCCATCTCCAAAGAGAATAGAACCAGCAAAAAATTGAACGAACTCTTAGGAATGACCGGGATGGATGGTTTTGAAAAAAGGTACCCACATGAACTTTCGGGAGGACAACAGCAGCGAGTAGCATTAGCGCGAGCTCTGGCCATTGACCCCAGGCTCTTACTCCTCGATGAACCCTTTAGCAGCCTTGACGAATTAGTTAAGGAAAAGATTCGGAAGGAAGTATTCGATCTGCTTAAGGAATTGAACATTACCACAATCATGGTTAGTCACCAGGCATTCGATTCTTTTCTAATCGCTGATAAGTTGGTGGTTATGAAGGAGGGTAGAGTGCTTCAAACAGGCAATCCCATCGAAATTTACCAGAATCCATCTTCTCAATATGTTTCTAATTTCTTTGGTGCCAGTGTTATAATAAAAGGAACGAATGATCAGCAAAAAGCGCATACTTCCTTTGGGAACATTGACCTTCCTAACCTACCCGATAGATTCAGTCTTTGTATTCGTCCTGAAAACATAATCGTTAACACAAAAGACGACTATGACATTTCGGGGATCGTAAAAGACAAGCTTTTCAAAGGTCCTCATGATGTGCTAACAATACAATCTCCTGAAAAGGATGAGGAATTTAGCCTGGAAACAGAAAGATGTCCACACGAAATTGGAGACCCAATTTTCTTGAAAGTTCCCAAGGATAAGATTCTGGTTTTTGAATAGTGTACTAATAAGTCTTCAATAATGTTCGATTATGAACATTTTTCTCTCAAAATCTTTCTATAACTAACTAATAATCAGATAAATACTAAGTTATGGCACAAAGTTTGTCACATAATTTAGCGTGTCAGTTAACCGAACACCTATATCCCGAACACGAACACTGCTCATCATATTGGGTATTGTCCTAGCATTCATTTTAACATTGAATGCCAGTTCATTATTCTCTGCAGACAATTCTTTGCAGATGGAGGATAAAAAAGAAAAAGTCAGTACTCCAGACGGCTTGAATGGGAAAATTGAAATGGGCGGAATAGGTTTGGTTCATTTTTTAATGGAAAAATTCGCAACTTTAAAGTAAGAAGTTATGGCAATGGCAAAAAGACTAGTTAGATCTCAAGACAAGGTATTAGGTGGAGTATGTGGAGGTATCGCAGAATATCTTGGTCTGGATATTACGCTAGTTAGAGCCGGATACCTTGTTCTTTCAATTTTAAGTGCTGCTTTCCCAGGAGTACTGGTCTACCTGATACTTTGGATCATAATGCCTGAACGATAATCAGGCTTTATGAAAGAAATTCAACCAGCGATCCGGAATATTTCCTGACTGGGCTTCTTCATAATCTTTATAACTACACGCAATCATTCTACTTCGATTGAACATCCCTTCGTTCTCAAGATTAGGGACTTCCATCCACCATTTTTCTGATTTTTTGCTCTTGTAAAATCGAATAGACTCCGGGTCTCCCCCTAGGTGAACTTCATACATCAGGTAATCATTAGAAATAAAATTTTTGTCACCCTTCCTGTGATAAAATCCCTCAATGAAATACCAAATCATTGTTGCTAGAACGAATGCGCTTTTTTTATCAGTTGTTTCAAGCGAGGAATCGTAATTGTAAATTCCAATCGAACTGAGTTTTTCATTCTGACCTGCATACCAGCACAATTGACAAGCTTCTTCACCAGTCAACCCATAGGGTTTGGAATCATAGGCTGCAGGTGCATAGGTTGATTGCAAAGCTGAGAGGTCAAAGGATAGCATATCCGCATCTCTGATATAAGGTTCAATCTCCTGAATGTTCTCCTTAAGTGTACCCAGTCTTGTTGCTTCAAAAGAGAGACGTTCAATCAACTCCAGGTCCTTTTGGTCCGTGAGATAGCTTTGATGCGCTAGATGAGAATAGTTGAACAAATAATTAGGCGCATGACCAAAGACCTTATTTAAATAAGATCTCGAAGCGACATTATCATCTTCAAGGTCAATGCTCTGATCGACATTGAGCATTGAAATTAGTTTTCCTCCACTTTCATAAGCATAGAATTGACCTAGCACAAGGTCATGGCTCCCGCCAAATAATAGTGGGATGATTCCTTTATCCATCAAATACGCACAGACCTCTTTCAATCGGAGATAGGTATCTTCCAGTTTTGGACCATTTCTGAAATTTCCTAAATCAATGATTCCGTAATCTCCAAAGCCCTTTCTCAATGAATACAACTGACTCCTCACTTCGTCAGCAGATTTGGTATTAGGATCTTCGTTTTCGCCACCTCGGTATTCTGATAGACCGATCAAAGCAACATCCAAACCTTCATGGTCAGGCATTTTTTCACTATTAACATAGATTGAAGATTGAAAGGAAGAAGCGGAAGTGTCCACATCAACTGTGGTTGGATCG
>JANQST010000330.1 GCA_028279155.1 Cyclobacteriaceae bacterium | reverse complement strand
AATATGGTTAAAACGATAATTAATAAGTACGCTTCCACCAACCGGGTGAAGAACATTGCGGGTGCGAATAACGAGCACAATGAAAAGACGAGTGCAATGGCAGCCACTCCAAGCAGGATGCTTTTATGAGCATCTTTTGGATATAAGAGGTAGGAATAAACTGCGAAGATTCCCGTGGGCACAAATAGTGCAATGTATTCTGTTCTTATTATGAATTGCCATGAAAGGTCCGGGAATAAAGCATGAAATGCATACTCACCACTTCCAACCATCCGATAGCTAAACGTGATACAGAACAGTGCAAAATAGAGCACCGATTTTTCATGTTGTCCAAAAAGAAAAAGACCTAGAAAGAACAGACCTCCCATTATCAGACTTCCGGATAGTAGGAAATCATAGCTGAAATTGAAATCTCTTTGGGCAACCAATTTCTTTCTATCGCCTAAAAGTATGGGTTCCCTGGCACCTCCTTTAATATGTCTGAAGTTTGCGATCTGGATCACAAATTCAAGCGTATCGGTATAGCGTCCTAGTGTCAAAGTGTATGGAAACCAGTCTTCTACGATCGATTCCTTATCAATCCCAACCGTACCATTTTTTGAAAATTCAAATCCATTATAGAAAAGTCGGTAGGAAGTATACATTTCACCTACAGAAATGGCCAGGTCAGGTGTTTTGCTTCCGGGTGGCATGATCACTTTTAATCGATAGGTTGCATAGCCTGAGGAGGTCAGCTCATTTCCACTTTCAGTAACACCACTATTCCACAAAGCAGGGAATGTGTAGTAGTCCTTTTTATTTTCCGGAAGGCTCCCTGGGTCCGCCAACTCTTCCCAATAAAACTCCCATTCGCCTGACAATTCATGAAAGGAATTTCTCAGGTCAACATTGGAAAGATCAATGATTCCTTTTTCAGCTCTTTGGGCTATTGATACGTAGCTTGTAGCCAGAAAAAATATCGGTATGAAATACTTGATCATGGTTGGTTAAACCAATTTAAAGATATTTCTCGAGGATGGAATTGGATTGGGCTTCTTTCACTAATTCGTCTCTTTGGATGGGAGTGACTCCAGGCGATTCGCAAACAATACCTCCACCCATATTGGCTAGTTCAGCAATTAAGGAAAGAGGCAGATCAAGCGTTAGACAAAGTCCTGCAATACTAATCACAGTATCACCGGCCCCAGTCACATAAATCTGCTTTTTGGCTCGGGCTGGGTATCTACCTTTTTCTTTTTCCGATTGATAGAAAATGCCGTTACCACCCAAGGTAACCAATAGATTTTTAGCCTTGATCTCTTCACTCAACTTCTTGATTGCTCCTTTTAAATCCTTTTCATTGTCTTCATCAAAGCTGATCTCAAGACCTTCCTTCAGTTCAGCAAGATTAGGCTTGAATAATGTCACATTCTTGTAGCTAAGGAAATTCCGCTGGTTAGGATCAACAACCGTTGGAATTTTCTTTTTCCTGGCCAACTTCAATGTCTCCTTGATAACAACAGCATCAAGAGTCCCTTTGTCATAATCCTGGAATATGATGAGATCGCATTCCTCAATAAGATTCTCAATGTGATGTAGAAGCGCTTTTCTATCAAGTGGAACAATCGGGTGAGTATCTTCATAGTCAACACGAACCAAATGTTGAGTTCCAGATAGAATTCTGTGCTTGACTGTCGTAACCCTATTTTGACTTTTAATGATACCCTTGGTAGCCATCTTTTCATCCCTAAGGAGCTGCCTGAATATGGACCCGTCTTTATCATCACCTACAATGGAACACAAAATTGGTTTTGCGCCAAGGGCATGGACATTCATTGCCACATTGGCCGCTCCGCCTAACGTTTTTTCTCTTTTGTTCGCCACCAAAATTGGAACTGGTGCCTCCGTTGAGATTCGTTTCGCTTTTCCATAGAGGTAAGAATCAACCATCACATCACCTAAAACGAGTACTGTCTTGCCTTTAAATGCGTCGAGTATTTCCTCTATGCTTTTGTATTTCATTTGTTAAGAGTTTCAAATCAGCCAATGATCCGTTTCATCAGGATAATTTAGCTAATGATTCCTTTATATTGGCAATTGCAGTCTTTAGATCGTCTTCTGAAGCCGCATACGAAAGCCTTAAACAATCAGGATCGCCAAATGCCTCACCAGTCACAAGGGAAACATGTGCATCTTCTAAGAGAAACAGACAAAGATCACCCACACTATTAATGGTGGTACCGTTATAAGATTTACCTACATAGGAGCTGACAGTCGGAAAGAAGTAAAAAGCACCTTCTGGCATGTTCACCTCAAACCCAGGTATTTCCTTTAATAGATCATATACCAATTGGCGTCTAGACTTATATGCCTTGGCCATTTCAACCGTAGCATCCAGTGGCCCATTCAAAGCAGCAAGTGCCGCTCTTTGCGAAATAGAACAGTTTCCTGATGTGTATTGGCCTTGCATCTTGTTTGCTGCCTTAGCAATCCAAGTTGGGGCTCCGATATATCCAACACGCCATCCAGTCATTGCAAATCCTTTTGAGAACCCGTTCACTGTTACAGTCCGATCCTGCATTCCCTCAATGGCTCCAATACTCACATGCTTTCCGGAGAAATTGATGTGCTCATATATTTCATCCGCAATAACAATAATGTCTGGGTGTTCCTGCAAAACACCAGCAATCTTTTCCAAGTCATCTTGGGTAAAAACGGACCCAGTTGGATTACATGGGGAAGAGAAAATAATGGCTTTGGTCTTGTCTGTAATAGCAGCTTCAAGCTGATCAGCTGTTACTTTGAAATCATTCTCGAAAGATCCATTCACAAAAACTGATGTCCCCTCTGCCAGTTGGATCATTGCGGAGTAGCTGACCCAGTAAGGAGTAAATACGATTACCTCATCTCCAGGGTCCAAAATCGCCATGAATACATTCGCTATGGACTGTTTAGCTCCATTGGAAACAACAATTTGATCAGGTGCGTAATCGAGGTTATTTTCTCGCTTGAATTTCTCAGAAATTGCCTTTCGTAGATCGAGGTATCCATTTACAGGCGGATACGCAAAATACTTCTGCTCATTGATTGCATCGATGGCTCCCTGTTGGATATGTTTAGGGGTTTTGAAGTCAGGCTCACCTATGCTGAGGCTGATCACATCGACGCCTTTTTCCTTCATTTCACGGGCCTTGGCTGTCATCGCCAATGTAGCTGATTCAGGAATGCTTGTAATACGCTTTGAGAGTTGTCCCATCTATTGCTTGGATTTTGAAAGCCCAAAAATAGACAGAAGAGGTAACAAGTTTGTTATCCCAGAATACAGAGATTTCTTATTTGGAAAAACTTAGTTTTCGGAATCGTCAGAGCTCTTGTCAAGACCAAATAAAAGGGAAATTCTTAGCGTATCTGCAAGCGGATGATTCTGTCCGCGCGGGATCAAATAGGAGAAATCAAATCCAAAAACCTGGTACCTGAAACCAGCACCTACTGTGAAGTATTTTCTATCTCCTTTGTTTTTATGTTCAGCAAAATATCCAAGTCTGGCAGCAAATACATCTCTGTACCAATATTCGACTCCTGTGGAATACGTGAGTTCCTTCAATTCCTCTGAAAATCCATCTGGCGCATCACCAAATGATCCAAATGTACCAGACAAAAGCGACCGGTTTGGATCTTTCCCACTTCTTATAACATTGTTGCCATTAGCGTCTTGAATGATCTCACCGGCATCATTGGTTTCGTAGATGGGAGGAGTAGGAACAAGCAACTTGTTAATATCAAATGCAAAGGTGATCGTATTGTATGCGTCAAGGTTTGTTTTAAATGCTGAACCTAGTCTTAGATTTCCAGGAATAAAGTTTTCGTTTGCCTCCGAACTATAGGTGACCTTTTGACCAATGTTGGAGATATGGGCTCCTAATGAAAGTTCTGAATCTTTTCCAGAAAGGAGTAGTGGCTTAGTGTAATACCACCCAAAATCAACAGCCACACTTGTCCCTGCCTTAGCATCCGGTGCACCAGTAATGTTCCCTGCGAGGTTAGACCATACGAATCTAAGTGTAACCCCCAAACTCATGTTTTCTGACAGCTTTCTAGAATAGGTACCGTCAACTGCAAGTTCGCTCGGATTCTCGATCCCTTGTGCCACTGCAAACTCATCGAACAACGCAATTTCTCCCAAATCAAAATATCGAAGTGATGCTCCAAATGCCTGCGTTTGGTCAATTTTTTTATAAAATGACAAATAATTCAATGACATATCGTCAACGATATTCCCCAACCATGGTGAGTAGGAAAATGCAAAGCCAAGATCTGTGTCAATGAAAGCCAATTTGGCATTGTTCCAGTGTGCGCTGTTGGCGTCAGGACTGGTTGCTACACCAACGTCTCCCATCGCTGATGCCCGACTGTCAGGGGCAAAAGATAAAAAAGGCACAGATACTGTTATTGGCCGACTCATACTGTCTTGTCCAAACAAGAACTGACCAAAAGATTGCATCGAGACGAAAATAAGAAGAATCGTGAGTGAGTTCTTCAGCAGTTGGTTCATTCGAATGTTTTTAAAAAAGGATGTCAAAATTACAATTTTTAGGTGCAAAATGCCCGATTGTATCTCAAAAGTGATCAATTAGGTCAGGTTTCTAATCATTGATAACGAGTTTATTGGAGATTTCTTTTATCGCTCCATCAGATCTGCTTTTTATTATTAATCGATAGAAGTAAAGGCCCGTCGGCAACGGTTGACCTGAATTGGTATTGTTGAACCATTCCAATTCGATCAGTCGTTGGCTATTTTGATAATCATATGTAGAGGTAAACATGATGTCTCCTTTGGAATTGTACACCAAAAGGGAAACTTCCAGATCCTCTTCTTCTCTGTCATGTTCAAATGAAAAAGTAGTTTCTCCAAACGATGGGTTCGGATACGTCCGAGGATTGAAAAGAGAAATAAATGACTCATCAGAAACAACAAACTCAATTTGCTTAGAAGCCAAATTGTTATGGGTATCGTATACCTGAAGAATGGCTGTGTAAGTGCCAGGATCTAAATCCTGAATCGGATAGACAACCGTTCCACTCTGATACGTATCTAAATCTGCAGAATAAAATTGGTTGAGGTTGATGGTTTCATCATTCAATAAAAGAGTAATTCCTTGTACCAATCCATTGCCTGTGGTGGTGATTCCATTTTCGTCGTTGATGTTGGCGACAAGAATCGAAGAACTACTAACTATCGCTCCACTTCGAAACGACTCATCATTCAAATACATGTCAACTGTAGGAGGGTCCGAATTTTCAACGCTATTTTGGTTGGTCCCTCCCATTACGAACTTCATTGAAGAGCCTGCTGCATCAATATTTTTATCTTCATCCCAGGCGTACAGGCTCATCTTACCAACATTGAATTGATAAGTAATGGTTTTTGGCACCAAAAAAGTAAATGAAAAGGTTCCATCACTCACAGTTGACTCACCACGGAAAAGCGCATTGCTTCTTACAGTATAGTTGTAAGGATCGCTTTCCTGTCCCTTCGTTTTAAAATTCTGTTTTTCATCCAAAATGACAATATCGATTGTCCCATTGAAATTGGTTTCTATTACACCATTTCTTTCGACCTGACCTGTAAATGTTACCTCTTCTAATGCACTCAAGGTGTCCATTTCCGAGGCTAACTCGTTAATGGTAACATCAAGCTTTGGAAATGCGGGTAATAGCATGGGATCTCCCAGAAGTGTGAAATTTCTATTAACAGGTCCTTGCAGTCCTTCATTTTTGGTGATTTTAATTATGTCACCTAATCGTTGAGATTTTCCATTTACCTTCCTAAAAACGTTTCTATGAAAGGCTTCATTCAAATCAAAATTTGTACTAGCAAAAACTGGTCGACTAGTAGTTAGAAGAGCTATCGCTCCACCACTGCTACTCAACAATAATTTTTCTGCACCCGATTCTATCCGAGGGTCATCATATCTACCAAACTCACAAGTGGCTGTGATAAATATTGGCATTTTGTCAAGGTTGGTCAGACTTTCAATTAGACCATTTGTCAAGACTTGCTCATGCATCCACAAGCTTTCGCTTCCATGCCCAATAAAGTTGATACTGAAAGTTCCTTCTTTAATTCTTGTTTTTAATGCTCTGGTAGTTTCCGGTGAAAACTCATCATTGTTGGCAGCAACCTCCTGGTTAAAAGCGTCCAAGAGAATTTTCTCTATTCGATACTGTGAAAAAGTTGTATCAATCAACTCAGATAGTAGTTCCGTATGAATCGCATGAGTATTGGTATCGCCATCATCGGCGAGATATGCAATTTGGTTTCTCCATTTCCCCAATGTGTTAGGGTTGGTTGAATAATAGATGACCTTATCAACCATTGTCTGAGCCTCGACTCTTGATTTTGCCGGCAATCTTCCAATACCAATTTCCATGGTATGATCTCCCGCAGAATTCTCAGCCCATTCTCCTTCTCCGTCTTCAAAGAAACCGAAGTAATCGTCTGAAGAATGACTGAAAATTGGATGAAAGCTATTTCTTGATTCGTAAGTTGGAACAAAATTGGTGTTGTTTAATTCTCTGTCTTTGTAATCGAATGAACAATCGCCAAAAAGCAAAAGGTATTTAAGGGAGCCGCTAGTTTCGTAAACATACTTAGCATAGTCACGGATGGCGGTTACATCTTGTCTGCCTGAAGAAAACTCATTGTACACTTGCTCTGGTGTCACAACCTTGACGGACAGGCCATCCTGGCTTCTATGGAATTGTGCTAGCTGTTCTGCTTCGATAAGGAACTGTTCATTACTCACAATCAGAGCATCATAGTTAAAATCACCTCTAAGGTTCTGATTTGTAACATTACCAATTAAAAGGGGCGACTGTAAATCATCGGTAAGAAAAACTGCAAACTCTTCAATTTCTACTGCCTGACTTTTGAACGAGATGGATGCTCCGTTTACATCAAATTGTTGACTAGATACATTCACGGGATCAGTCACATTCCAGAGTGTGGTATTTGATGCATTGTCTATTTGATATTCTAGCAATTCACCAGGATTTGAATTGTGTCTGAAAAAAGTTAGTGAGCCATACATAGCCAGTGATCTCCTGAAAGTCAATTGATAATTGTCAAGAAATCCACGAGCTATTGGGCTATTCCCTTCATAAGTTATTTGCAATTCAATGTCAGTAGATTGCGGAATGGTATATGATCCTGCTCCATCCCTTGCTTTTATACTGTAAGTGGTCCCATCACCGGTCGGGATGGAAGCTATAATAAATTCTCCAACCGAGCTTCCATTGGCAGCAACAGTAAATGAATTAGAAACTGGTGATTGACTAACACCTCGGATATCAATGGTGATTTCTGAATTCAATCCCTCAATGGAATAGTTATGTGTCAAATCATCTCCGGTACTTAACAGTTCACCGTACCATCCACGACCAGAGCCGCCGGTACCACCGGAACCTAGAATATTTGTTACATCTTCTTCAAAGATGAGATGGTCATTGAACTCATTAATTGTGATGGATGAACCGTCCAGTGTATTCTTATTTTGAATTCTTTTTCCATCAACATTTCCAATGGTTATAAAATAGAATGCAGTGTCTGAGTAAATGTTCTTTTCATATTCAAAGCCTGATTCTGACCAGACCTCTTTATCCGGACCAACTCCATAAAAAAGCAATAAATCTCCTTCATCGAAAGAACCATCATTTTCTCCTGTTATAGAAATTGCATTTTCCAGTAGATCCGATGGACGGACCTCATCATTCGGTTGTGGCAATAGCCCTTTCACTCCATTTCCATAAAGGCTGATTTTTTGGGGATCCAATGAGCTAACATTCATCCCAAGATTTTCCAGATCGGATCTTGTTAACTGATAGATTCCGGTTTGAGTGATTCCAACTTTATACCAACTTCCTTCTGAAAGCACAGAAGATTGGCCATATCCAGCTAAAACAATGAAAAATGTGAAAATGTAGGTTAGCTTTCTCACGGTATTAGAAACGCTATGATCGCCACAAAATTTCATTATAATTCACCCTCGTTTCAAGGTAACACTCGATAAAATCGATACAACTATGTAAAATGGGATCAGAAGTGGAACAAATGTCCACCTGAAGACCAAAAACAAGAGAATGGAACCAATAATCAATATCCACCGAGCCTCATTTCCTCTCCAGCCGAAAGATCTAAATTTCAATGCAATAAGTCGAAGTTTAGAAACCAGAAGCAGACTGGACATTAACACAATACCTATCAATGTCAGTTCCGGTAATTGATAGCCCAGATAGAGCAAAGAAGTAAGCATAATGGCATTAGCCGGGGTAGGCAATCCTTCGAAACTATCCAATTGGGAATCATCGAGGTTGAATTTAGCCAGACGGAGCGCTGAGAAAATAGCAATTAGAAGTCCAATCCAATAGAACTCTGAAGAGTTATCCAACATTTTCATCATATAGAAAGCTGGTAACAAACCAAACGAAACCATATCAGCCAAAGAGTCAAGCTCTTTCCCCATTTCCGATTTCACATTCAAAAGACGCGCAGCGAATCCATCTAAAAAATCAAACACACCAGCAACGATTACGAAATAGAATGCATAGTTATAATCCGTAGTTAGCACATAGAAAATTCCAGCTGATCCAATCGCTAAGTTCAGACTTGTTAAAATGTTTGGGATGTGCTTTTTCATGATACCTGACTTACTTAACCTTTTACAAAGGGATTGTTCACTTTCTCATAACCAATCGTTGTCTCCGGGCCATGACCAGGATAGACTGTAACATCCTCAGGAAGCGTATACACTTTCTCCTGAATGTTTCTCAAAAGATCACTATGATTTCCACCAGGCAGATCTGTTCTCCCGATACTTTCCCTGAAAAGAACATCCCCGCCAATGATGATCTTTTCATCTTTTTCGTAGAAAATCAAATGACCGGGTGAATGGCCAGAAACTTCAATCATTGACAGGTTAATTTCATCTAGCTCCAATTTCTTCCCCTCACTTAAGTATTCATCTACCTCCGAATGTTGATACCCAGAAATTCCCCATTGGGGAGCGTAGGCAACTACCGCATTAAAGATTTCCAACTCATTCTGTGGTATCATCAATGGGCAATTGAACTTTTGCTTCAACACCTCATTCCCCAACACATGGTCAATGTGACAATGTGTATTGATGATGTTTTTAATTGTTAATTCTTCGTTTTCAATGTATTCCGAAATTTCAGCCACTTCAAAATCTTCATAGCATCCCGGATCGAATATGAAGGCGTTGCCAGCATTTGAAGAAATCACGTATGTGTTCTCATAGAATGGATTGAATACAAATGACTTAATCTTCATGTGATTAGTTTTGAGCCCCCTTTAAAGTAATGCAAAAGTAAAGTGGTTGGGAGAAAGGTTGATCTGATAATTGTTGGACAAGGAATCGCGGGTTCCTGGCTTGCTGATGAACTGCTGAGCCGAGGCAAAGAAATCCTTGTGATTAATTATGAAACCAAGAACACATCTTCTCTCAAAGCTGCCGGATTGTTTAACCCAATCACAGGAAAGAAAATGACCAAGACCTGGCTCGCAGATCAGGTCTTCCCCGTGCTCGAAAATCGATATCAAAAGCTTGAGCGCACATTGAATAAAAAATTTTTAAATCCTATTCCTATTTATAGGCCTTTCAACACAGCTGGTGAAAAGAATGAGTGGTCCACCAAAGTTGAAGAAACTGGCTATTTAAACTTTGTTGAGAAACTAGTGTCTCAACCTATTGGATATCAACATATTCAGGATGAGCTTGGTGGTATAATTCTCAAAAGATCCGGATATGTTGACTTGAAATCATTCCTGTCTTCATTTAGAGATTACCTAATAGATAAGGGAGTATACAAGTCTGAAATGTTTGATTACAAAGCACTTGAATTTGTGAGTGAAAAAATTAAATACAAAGACATAGAAGCTGAAAAAGTGATCTTTTGTGAGGGCCCAAACCTTGACAATCCTTTCTTCAAGGAGCTTCCCTTCAAACTTGTGCGGGGAGAAGTAATGGATATAGAATGTGGTTTGGCTGAAGATCATATCATTAATCGCGGTGTATTCATGATACCGAAAAATGGATATCATACCATAGGCTCAACGTATGATCATAAAAATTTGTCATTTGAGCCACAACCAGAAGGTATTTCTAATATAAAACGAAGGTTAAGTAAGCTTTTTACGGGTCCTTACCGTATAAAAGAAAAAAGAGCAGGTATCAGACCAGCGACTTTTGACAGAAAACCGTTTATAGGACTGCACCATGAAATAAAAACATTAGGTATATTTAATGGGTTTGGTACAAAAGGTGTTTCATTGACACCTTTTTTTGCCAGTAATTTTGTGGATTTTCTGGAAGGGAAAGCAAAGATTGAAACTGAAGCAGATGTTCAAAGGGTTTATTAAAATAGTAGTACTAACATTGATTGCAAATGTTGCTTTTGCGCAACATTATACCACGCCATTTGGTCAAAATCGAATCCAGTATAAAAACTTTGATTGGTATTACTATAGCACCAACAATTTTGATATTTATTATTACCCAGGAGGTCACGAATATGCGCTTGAAGCAATCGATTTCTTGGAAGAGGAGTTTGTCAATCTCACAGATAAGTTGGGCTACGCGCCATACAACAAAACCAAGATCTTAATTTATAATTCAATACATGATCTGCAGCAAAGCAATATCGGAATCGATGGTGCGGTTTACACAATAGGTGGGAGAACAGATTTTGTCAAGCTTCAAGTAGAAGTAGCCTACCCTGGTAAGGCTTCAAAGTTCAGACAAGATTTATTCCTTAAGCTCACCAGCACGCTCATCAACGACATGATGTATGGAGGTAGTCTTGCTGAAATTTTCCAAAACAGCTATCTGCTTACACTTCCTGATTGGTTCATTGACGGAGCTGCCAGATATATGGCCTATGGATGGACCAAAGAGATGGATGACTACCTGCGAGATTACATGAGCAAAAAGAAAATCAAGAAACTGAAACGTATTGATAAAGAATCCTCAGGAATTATCGGACAAAGTATCTGGAATTATATCGCTGTGAAATATGGAGAAAGTAACATCTCCAATATTCTCAACCTTACACGAATTATTCGAAAAGAGGAAAACAGCATCGCCAATACTTTGGGGCTTTCATTTAAATCTTTCATGGACGATTGGCAGAACTACTACCTACTTCAAAGGGAAGAAGTAGCGAAAGGATATCAAGCTCCGCCTGAAGAAGATATTATTGACAAAATCAAAGGAAACAAGGATCTCATCAACACTACCATCAGGTTTAATAATGATGCAGATAAAGTAGCTTATGCCACATTAAAATCAGGAAAATACCAGGTGTTTGTCCAAGACCTGGAGACTGGGAATGTAAAAAAAATTACAGAGGGAGGATATAAAATAAATGGACAAGATGTTGACAAAGCCCTACCCCTTCTTGACTGGCAAGACAATGAAACCCTGGGTGTTATCCTTTTCAAACGGGGATTCCTTTATTTGAGCACCTTCAACCTGGAGTCAGGGCAGAAATTCCAGAAGCCTCTCAATAGGTTTCGTCAAATTGAAAGTTTTTCATTCAATGACAATGGTAAGCTTGCATTGATCTCTGGTGACATTGATGGCCAAAATGATCTCTTTCTTATCAGCATGAGACGGAATGCCCTAAGGAGAATCACTCGTGATGTATATGATGATCTTGATCCAACTTTTGTCCCAGGGACAGCCGCATTTGTTTTTAGCTCGAACAGAGTCAATGATTCGGTGAATGTGGCCAATGTGCCAATGTCATCCGTAGACAATAACTTCAATCTATTCATTTATGACCTGGACACCACCACGAATGAATTTTACAGGTTAACGAACACCTTGAGCGAAGACAGAAAACCTTACGTCAAAAATCAATATGAGATCTATTATTTAAGTGATCAACGTGGTATTTCTAATTTATTTAGATACAGCTTCCTTGATTCTACTGCGATCCAAATCACATCGTTCGATAAAAGTATAGAAAGCTATGACTTGCACTTTGACCCAGACCGTTTAACATACGTCATGCTCGACAAGGGTCGAGAAAAGGTCTACTATGACAACTCTATTGATTTATATAGCAACAATTTCACCCCCGAGACTCCTAGAAAGAGAAGAGAAAATGCAATGCTCGTAGTATCGAGGGTCCTCGAAAAGCAAAACAATGTTGAAAAAGTAGAGGAAGTGGTTGAAGAACCCGTGCAGACAGACCTTGACGCTGATAACTTCGTCTTCGAAGAAGAAGAGAATGAGGAACTAGAAGAAAACCCCGACTGGATCGATACCGATAACTATGAATTCCAGGACGAAAGTGAGACGGAATTTCAACCTGAATCTTTTTTCACTAAATACAGCAATTTTCAGCGTAAGACTGAAAGGATAGGGCCGATACCTTATGTTCCGAGATTTACTTTCAACAATGTGATCACATCGTTCTTGTGGGATCCCTATAGAAACTTCATGGCATTCACTGAGGTAGAGATCAATGATGTCCTGGAAAATTACAAGATAAAAGGTGGTGCTTTGCTTAAAACCAGTCTTGACCAGGGAGATATTTTCGCCGAGCTCCATTACTTGAAATACTGGATGGATTTCAAGTTTAGAATCGATAGAAAGAGCTACTTAATCGAGGGCAACACGGGTGAGGAAGAAGTACGATTGAAATACAAGTTGAACAGAGTAAAACTGACGGGTTCAGTTCCAATTACTCACACATTCCGAGCCGAAATTTCTCCTTTCTTTACGACCACTACTTTTAATAACCTCAACTATCAAGTTGTTAAGGGGGAATTGCCAGAGGGTTTTGCTCCCAATAGCGAACACAACTACATCGGAGGAACTGCTTCGTTGATATTCGACAATACAGTTGAGAAAGAATTCAACCAGTACCAGGGAACAAGGGCCCTTTTAGAATTTACCTCTCACCTCCACACTGCTGATGGAAGTAGGAATTTCAGCAATTTGAGATTCGACTTCAGGCATTATCAAAAACTACACAAGCAAATAATATGGGCCAACCGTGTACTTTACGGTAAACAGATGGGTCCCGCTGCAAAAGTTTACATGCTAGGTGGAATGGATAACTGGCTTTTTGCAAAAAGTGATTCTCAAGGACAAAATGATCCTTTGGTAATAGACAATCAACGAGACAATTCAGATTTGTTCTTCAATGAATTTGCCACAAACCTGAGAGGGTTGGACTACAATGAAGCATTCGGAACGGATGCACTTGTCATCAATTCCGAGATCCGCCTTCCATTCTTTCAATATTTGAGCAATACTCCAATAAAATCAAATTTCTTACGAAACTTCCAGGTCATTGCATTTGCTGATATTGGTTCCGTTTGGACCGGACAACCGCCGTTTAGCGATGGAAGATCAATCACTCAAACATTTGGTGAGGATAATGCTTTCCAGGCAGAAATAGTCAAATTCCAAAATCCATGGTTAGGAGGATTCGGCTGGGGGCTCAGAACTGTCCTTTTCGGATACTATATTAAGTTTGATGCTGCCCGTCCTTACCTGGATGGCGAGGTAGGAAATTACCGCTATTACTTCACGCTGGGGCTAGACTTTTAGTCTTCCCTTAAATTTGCAGGATGCAACAATCCATGACTGGGTATGGAAGCGATGAGCGAACCTACCAACAATTTCAAATTAAGACAGAGATTAAATCACTTAACAGCAAATTTCTGGACTTAACCCCACGGTACGGAAAGGAATTTTCTACCAAGGAAATTGAGATTCGAAATCTTGTTTCCGACAAGCTAAAAAGGGGCAAGATTATGCTCTCTGTTGAATTAATGATTGCGGAAGCAGAAGAATCAAATGTTCAGGTGGATGATGGTCTGTTCAAAGCATATTTTAAAAAGTTCAGATCTCTAGCATTAGAAGTTGGGCATGAAGATGATGGTTTGTTCGAAATGGCTCTGCAAGCCCCGGATGTTGTAAAGCAGCAGGAATTAAGCCCAGAGCAGATTCCTTGGGATGAAGTTTTCAAAAGC
>JANQST010000427.1 GCA_028279155.1 Cyclobacteriaceae bacterium | reverse complement strand
GATGTGGATACGACGTTCTTGGTTTTCCATTGGAGGGGCTTGGCGATGAACTATTTGTGTCCCAGAGAAGTGACTCTCAACTTAAGATAAAGGATATTTCCGGAGCAGATTTACCCATTGATTCCAAAAAAAATGTGGCCACTATTGCTATACAAGCACTTTTGAATGAATTGGGTGAAAGCAGAGGTTTCGATATCTCCATAAAAAAAAGTATCCCTCCGGGCAGTGGGTTAGGGTCAAGTGCCTGTAGTTCCGTGGGAGCTGTGTATGCCGTGAATGAGCTTCTGGGTCGGCCTTTTTCAAGAAAAGAATTGGTACCATTCGCAATGGAAGGCGAGCGATCGAGTTCAGGACAGGCCCATGCCGACAATGTTGCTCCTTCAATGCTTGGCGGTTTTACGGTGATTAGGAGTTATGATCCGCTGGACATTTTCACTATCCCATTTCCAAAAGAGCTATTGGTTGTGGTTATCTATCCTCATGTGGAAGTAAAAACCGAATACGCAAAAAAAATATTGCCAAAAGAAATCAGCTTGCAAGATGGAATACAACAGTGGGGGAATATGGCAGGCTTGATCAGCGGCATTATGAGCAGTGATTTCGATCGAATAGGGAGATCGTTGCACGATTCGGTGGCTGAGCCTTTACGCAAGGAACTCATTCCTCACTATGACGAAACAAAGGACACCGCAATGGAAAATGGTGCCATTGGGTTCAATATCTCTGGTTCTGGTCCTTCTTCGTTTGCATTTACGAATGAATTGGCAAAAGCAGAAAGTATAAAGGCTGCATGCCATAAGGTTTATGAGCAAAATGACATAGAAGTTTTAAGTTTCATTTCTAAAATAAATCCGAGAGGAGCGCACGTCATTTGAAATTCTATAGCACTAAAGATCGATCTTACAAGGTTTCATTCAAGGATGCCATTTTCAATAGTTTGCCTCCTGACAATGGATTGTACTATCCGGAAACAATTCCTCATCTTGATTCTAATTTTTTTGAAGGACTAAGTAGCAAATCAAAGGAAGAAATTGGCTTTGAGGTTGCTTGGAACTTCATAGAAAATGAAATACCGGAACGAGATCTTAGAAGAATAGTTGAAGAAACCATCAGTTTTGATTTTCCATTGGTTCAGGTTGTGGATCATATCTATTCGCTTGAACTATTCCATGGCCCTACATGGGCTTTCAAAGATCTTGGGGCTCGATTCTTATCTAGGTGTATGCGCCACTTCATTCAGCAAGAAGATAGAAAGGTGAACATATTGGTTGCCACATCGGGTGACACTGGAGGGGCAGTAGCGGCAGGGTTTCATGGTATTGAAGGAGTAGATGTTACGATCCTTTATCCAAAAAACAAGGTAAGCGACCTTCAGCAAAAACAACTAACAACTTGGGGTGCCAACATTAACGCTTTGGAAGTTGATGGTACATTTGATGATTGTCAACGATTGGTAAAGGCTGCCTTCTTAGATCAAGAATTAAATTCAAAACTTTCTCTCTCGTCTGCAAACTCGATCAATATCGCCCGGCTTATTCCACAGATGTTCTACTATTTCTTCGCTTTTCAGCAATTGGGCAATTGGGAAGAAGTTGTTGTCTCAGTCCCCTCTGGTAATTATGGAAATCTTAGTGCCGGACTTTTTGCAAAGAAAATGGGGTTGCCGATTAAACGATTCATTGCAGCCAGCAATTCGAATGATATTGTACCAAGTTATCTTATTTCAGGGCAGTACGAACCGAAACCTTCAATAGAAACATATGCTAATGCGATGGATGTAGGTGCCCCTAGCAATTTTGTCCGAATGCTGGAATTCTTTGATGGAGAGGTTGAGAACATGCGAGCACTCATTTCAGGTTTTTCACTTTCTGATCCGAAAATACTAGACACCATGAATGAATGTCATCAATCAACTAGATATCTACTAGACCCTCATGGAGCTATTGGATATCAAGCTTTGAAAGCTGAACTGAACAAGAACGAAACAGGAATATTTCTTGAAACAGCTCATCCTGTGAAATTTATGGATGTTGTAAAAAAAGTAGTAAAACACCCACCTGGTTTCGAATCAAAAATTGCAGAAATGGATGTAAGAGAATCCACCTACACTCCCATTTCGAAATCATTTGACAATTTCAAATCATATTTATTGAATCGTTGAATCACTTTTTTGTATTCAATTAATTTGCTAACGAAATGGAACAATCACATCAAAACCCGCTAAAAAATCCAGAATACATCATAGCTTTCGGAGTTGTTTTAATAAGTGTCTGCGCGCTGGTTGTCTCGATCCGGCAGACAAATATCATGTCCGAACAAAGGGCGCTGATGCACGAACAAGCCAAGGCCGCCGTATGGCCCAGACTAGCTATGGGGGTGAGCAAGTCACATTCATTAAAAGATAAAAGCATCACGGATTACAACATCAATTTGAGCAATGCTGGT
>JANQST010000327.1 GCA_028279155.1 Cyclobacteriaceae bacterium | reverse complement strand
GATATTCCTATCAATTCCAGTATACAATTCGATTTGATTGCCGACATAAAGAAATCATTATGGAATAAAGGAGGGCACTTGAAATGGAGAGGGACTTTTTTCACGACATATATTAAATTAATCCCCACGGCAGATCAGAAGGATGTAGAGCTAGCACTTCCCAACTTAATTGATAAGTTCTTTGATGAAGATTTCAAAGACAAAGTTCAGTTGTATCTGCAACCACTAACTGAGGTTCATTTGGGGGCCTTGCCAGGAAATCCTGATTCAAATCCTCGTCTAAGGGTAATCAATACCATAACTCTTATTGCGCTTTCCGTCTTGTTGCTTGCATGCATCAATTTCATAAACCTAAATACAACCATGTTCTCTAAAAGAGCTGTTGAGATTGGTTTGAGAAAATCTGTTGGAGCATTCAGGTCTCAGTTGATCATCCAGTTTTTGTTTGAATCTATCCTGCTTTCGATACTTTCTATGATTCTGGCAACAGGTCTTGCATGGATCTCATTGCCAGCGTTTAATGAAATTGTTGGAACATCGTTAAGCTTAGACTTCTCGACTCCAATATTGCCAATATCTTTGTTTTTGATTGCCTTAATTGTTGGTGTGGCCTCTGGGTTATACCCAGCATTTTTTCTGTCTTCCTTCAGTCCAAAAAATGTGATAAAGGGACAACTATCAAGCGGGAAAAAGGGTGGCTACATTCGCAAAACATTGGTTGTATTTCAATTTGCTACCACCATTGCATTCATGTTTGTTCTTGTCGTAATCCTTTTACAGACGAGCTACATTCGGTCCGTCGATCTAGACATAGAACGAGACCAATATGCAATAGTTAGACTTAAGGAAAGTGTTTATAATGAATTTGATAAATACAAGGCCTTTAAAAGACAACTCTTGTCAGATCCCAGTATTCGTAATGTGGCAGGAACATGGAGTGCACCTTTTGGAGCGAACGTGCCGGTATTCAACTACCCATTCATTATAGATGGAGATCAAAACCAACGAATACGAATGCATTTGATCCGGGCGGATGAGGATTTCATTGATGCGTTTGACATGACATTGATTGAAGGAAGGAAATTATCCAGAGAATTTGCTGCTGACCAAACAAGCGCTTTTGTGATGAATAAAAAGGCGGTGGAAATGCTTGGGTTTGAAAATCCATTAGGAAAGTCGCTGGAGGTAATGGGCAATAGTGGAAGCTCATTTAAGACGGGTAAAATCGTAGGAGTGGTAGAAGATTTTAATTTTCTATCGCTACATAATGAAATAGAGCCGCTCGTTATGTCAATGACTAACAACAATTTCTATCGCTATATGGTTATTCGCTTCGATCCTGCTAGCCGTGAACGAATGAATAAACATTTGGAAGCCGTATGGGATACCTTGGTTCCAGGCTGGCCACTGGAGTTATTTTATATGGATGATGAATGGTCTAAACTCTATGAAAGCGAAGCACGATTAAGTAAAATCATTCAGTATCTATCGATAACAGCAACACTTATTGCAGCATTGGGCTTGCTTGCCCTTGCTAATTTTTCCGTAGAAAAGAGAAAGAAGGAAATGAGCATACGCAAAGTACTTGGAGCTTCTTTTTCGGGGATTTATGCATTGATTTCCACAGAGTTTATAAAGCTGATCCTGTTGTCATTATTGATAGGTATTCCGCTAGGTAGATTTCTTGGCTACAATTGGTTGAAAGATTTTGCCTATCAAACGGAGATTCACTGGACGATGGGTTTGTTTATTGGAATAGGTGCCATCCTGTTTACACTCCTCACTGTAGGCTATCATTCTTATCTCTCTGCCATGGCTAACCCGGTTGACCACTTGAAAGATGAATGATCGCTAATAAATACTTAACTTTCATTTGAACAAACACCTATTCCAAATGAACACCAAGTCCTTATTCCATACAAACAGAGTTGTAATGCTGTTAGCAATTCTTCTTTCAGCATGTACTCCGCCTGAGCAACAGACCGATTCCAACTCTGAAGAATCATCAGAAACCGGATTGGCTTGGGAAGAAGCCAGTTTTGAAGCATATGGTTATGATGAACGTGAACTTCGTGAAATGCAGCAATTTGTAGTTGATTCGAGTAGAACAACAGGACTTGTCGTAATTATAGATGGCAAAATGGTATTGGATTATGGAGACATTGAAGAGCTTAGTTACCTGGCATCCTGTCGTAAGAGCATCTTGGCAATGCTTTACGGTAAGTATGTTGAAAATGGCACAATAGATCTTAATAAGACGCTGGCAGAAATGGGCATGGACGATGTACAAGGGTTGATGGACATTGAAAAGACGGCCACCATTGATCATTTAATCACCGCACGCTCAGGGGTCTATCATCCTGCTTCCAATTCGGGAGACAATTCGGCAGATGCACCACCAAGAGGATCTCAATCTCCAGGAACTTATTTGCTTTATAACAACTGGGATTTCAATGCAGCAGGAGCTGTCTTCGAACAAGAAACGGGGATCAATATCTATGACGCACTACAAAATGACCTGGCCATTCCATTGGGTATGCAAGATTTTGATCGAAGTGCACAACGAAAGAGCGGGGACACCACCCGTTCTCGTAACAAAGCCTACCACATTTGGTTGTCTACAAGAGACATGGCTAAAATTGGTCAGTTGATGCTGAATGATGGAAAATGGAATGGAAAGCAAATCATTTCAGAAGACTGGGCAAACAAAATTCGCTCACTTGTTACTCCTGTTGAAGAGATGAATCCAACTCGAATGCGTGATGGCGACTTTGGCTATGGCTACATGTGGTGGATTTGGGATGGTGACAAACATCTACCAGATTACGAGGGAGCCTACACCGCTCGTGGAGCATGGGGTCAATACATCACCGTAATTCCGAAACACAACATGGTCGTTGCCCACAAGACCAAAGCTGAATACCGACGTAGTACAGGTTGGCGACAGTACCAGCGAATATTGGATATGATTGTGACCTATAAGGATTAGTTGCTAGCTAATCTTTGACCCTCTATTCTATATTGTAGCAATCAGTAGGATGGCAACAAGTACCATGCAAACAAGTGGGAAAAGTCTTTCTGAATTGGATCTTACTCTTGGTATCATAGTATAGCTGATTAATGAATGTCAAAGTAATTGCTTTTGCTAAAAAACTGCCATGTGGGATTTTGGGAGATCACTTTGAGCAAAATAACTAATTGGTTCTAGGGGTTATTATTGCTTGGTCTATACCAATCAAATCAGACAAATAATTGCAATTACTGGTTTAATTAAGGATATTTAGCTTGAATCAAATCACCTAGCCATGTCAGATCAAGTTAATAATCCAGATTCGGGAAACGATGAATCTCAAGAGTTAGAAAAAATTACACTTACCGGTACATCTTTCGTTCGTAACATTTTCGGAAAAATATGGCACGACAAATTTGGATCGAGTATTTCATTGCTTTGGACCTATCTAAAGACAACTGCCTATGTGCTCTTTCATCCGTCCATTCTAATTGATGATGTTGAAGATGAGGGTTTGCACGATCATGTTTCTTACAGCATGGCAACTTTCAGTGTCACCGCAATTGTTTTGGTGATCTTTAGCATATTAGGAGTGGAGAGTCATAATTCAACGATTCAGGTTACGGTAGAAGAAGGATGTAAAGAGTGCATGGATTTTGATGCCTTAATTGGTGAAGATTCTGTTTATGTTGGCGGGTTAAAAGACGGAAAACCACATGGGGCAGGATTGCTATACATCTTAGGTCCCAATGAAGACGGAAGCATGGACAGCACGATCGTCAGCGGATTTATTGATGGGTATATGGTGGGGACTGCTTTTAAATATGGTAGTAGTTATGATATCGATGCTATAGAAGAACTGTATGATGGTCAAGAAGATACTGGATATCATAAAGTAATGCCGTTCGTTGCGCTTCTGGCTCATCTCTTAGGCTTGTTTGTCTACATCAACATATTTAAAATTTTCAAAGGAATCTACAAGGACATGCCAGATAGCTACATCATCAAAGGCGCTATTTTTCACTTCAATGCCATGTTTTTCTTGTTCGTACTGATCGTTATGACACTCTCATTATTTCCCGATCTACCGAAACCTGGTGGCTATCTTCTTCTTGTCTTTTTTGCCCATCCGTTATACTATTTCATACGACTGGGTAAACTCAGGCTCCGAAGGATCTTGAGTTTCACAATACTTGTACTAGTGACCGCTTTCTATTCCATGTTTTGGTCCATGTTATTAGCCATATTCATGTTTGGTCCCGGGGTAACAGATAAGGTGTAAGATGGTTATTTGTAAGACGCTTTCAGAGGGTAGCTGTCTCTAAAAACGCATGTATCTGCCTTTGTACTTTCTAAGCCACCATCGTAAAGAAATCCAAAGAATTAAATAGGTCAGGACATAGGTTGTGGTAAACCTGCCGAAGATGGGTAATTCAAGGGATAGATCAAATAAATCCAATTCAGCATTGAGGCCTAAAACATTGAGTTCAAAGCCTTCTTCGAGTCCGATACTTGTTCCCAAGAGTCCAAGCAAAGATGCTTGAACGCCTGAACCACTGGCTGATAAACCAAACGATTGTTGCAAGGGCCGCCAGTCTTTCCCTATGGCAGTAGATGGTAAATCCAGTCCAAGCTCCGGAACCTGCAAGCCTACCCACGCTACAAATGTGTTACTATTCGGACCCGGGTAAATTTCATAGTTGTTGGCCCACGGATACGCCTTGATTGCAGCATCAACCTTTCTAATGATAGCATCAACACCATCACCACGTAAGTCAAGAATTAAGCTGGGTTCATTCCCATACCAGCTTCTATCCGGCACTATACTTTCCCGGAATAGGACATTACCAAGTGCATCACTTCTCCATCCAATGACTTGGCTCACTTCGTACCGCTTTGCATCTCGGGGTTTCATTGCGATCCAGGAATGTACGGCGAATGCTCCCTTGATTCCACGTGTTCTTGCCGTGTAAACCTGAAGTACAGGAGCAGGATGCTGTTCAGGTGTTGGGGCAATGCCTCGGCTTTCATTCCAGACCCTATGTGTTTCATTGGTTTTGGAGAACCGATCAACAATCAATGGTGCTACTAAGAACAATATGAATAACAAACGGGAAACAACGTACCAATAGGATACTTTTGAAATCCCATTTTGACTTACCCTGGAGCGATTTCCTTTCTTTTTTTGTTTGACCTTTTCTTTATCCGTAAGTGTTCTGTCCACGCTTTTGAATAATTCAATATTCTCTTACGTAAAAAGGACGCGTAAGTATATGTCGAATAAACTTCTTCTATTTATCCTCAATGGTGGCCTTAAGCGTCTCACCTCTGTATTTATCAAACCAGCTCAGAATGGACGCCATTTTTGCCACCAGGTTGCTGGGCTTATTTGCGATCCCATGAGAGGCTCCAGGTATCCGAACCATTGCTGCATCTACTTTATTCAATTTTAATGCAGCGTAGTATTGTTCGGTCTCTGCTATAGGTGTTCGATAATCTTCTTCTCCGGTTAATACCATCGTAGGAGTTGTGACATTTCCAACCAATGAAATAGGGGAGCGCTTCATGTAATGTTCCGTGTTTTCCCATGGGACTCCTGGGAACCAGTATTTATAGAAGAAACCTGGGTTATCAGCATACAGCACAAAGCTGTACCAATTGATCACGGGTTTTGCTACTACAGCTGCTTTGAATCGATCGGTTTTGCCTATGATCCAGGACGTGAGGACTCCACCGCCGCTTCCGCCGGTAACGAATAAATTGTCTTCATCAATGAATCCTTTGGCAATTACAGCATCCACCCCAGACATCAGATCGTCATAGTCTTCGCCAGGGTAATTATGGTGTATCAGGTTTCCGAATTCCTCTCCGTAACTTGTACTACCTCGTGGGTTGGTATACAAAACCACATAGCCAGCAGAAGCAAAAATCTGGACCTCAGTAGAAAAATAGGGACTGTAACTTGCGAAAGGTCCTCCGTGTATCTCCAGCATCAATGGATACTTTTCATTTGGGTCAAAATCTGGAGGGTATACGATCCATCCATGGATTTGACGCTTGTCGAATGAGGATTCAAACCAAATTTCTTCAACTTTTCCAGGCTTTTTGTGACCCAAAATATCGTCATTTAAACGAGTTAATCGAGTCGATTTTCCCTGGTATCCAGAAGCAAGGTC
>JANQST010000420.1 GCA_028279155.1 Cyclobacteriaceae bacterium | reverse complement strand
AACCAATAACCCCGCCGATTTATGAGCAGCCCGTTTTTATAAAGCTCTCAGAAACTGGTGAAACCGAGTTTTTTCTTGCAGGGAATCGTGAACTATTTTCCAATACAGACAATAGACCACCATACGATTGCGAGAATTATGAAATTTTTGGATCAGATACAGTTTTTGTGACACGTAATGAATTCTATCACAACTTTCATATTCAATTCATGAAAAAGAGAAATGGGAGCTATTCGGAGATTGATTTTGCCGAAATCTTTCAAAGTGATGATTGTGACCTGGGAAATTTCAATGGAAGAATCCCACTTTATGATCCCGATGGGCGAGAAGGAGTGATAACATACTCTATGCTTTCTCAATTATTCAGGCTAGCGTTTTTAGACGATTCCATTCAGCTTAGATTTTGGATTTATGACAGAAACTTGAATAAAAGTAACGTTGCTACATCTTCCGATTTTGTTTTAAGAAACATCCTGGAGAATTAAGTCGGATGTAATTGCAAAGACACACCTTTTCCAACAAAATGTTGTGTTGGTCGTTTTGATTTTGGAGCATCCGGATGAAGCCCTAGTTGTTAAGGGGTTCATGTTCTATTTTTGTCTCTGATATATGATGCGAGCAGTTAAACAATTAGTATTCTCAGTTTTTATACTTATTCTACTTAGTTCTTGTTTCGAACAGGAAGAGTTTCCAGATACTCCTCGTATTGAATTTGAATCGTTGGATTATATAGAAACACCTGGACTTGATTCATTGGTATTGAGTTTTAGCTTTGAAGATGGTGATGGTGATCTTGGGCTGAATGATGATGTGAATGACCTGTTATTCCCTTATCAGATTTATAGCGTGGTTATTGACGCCAACGATAGTGTGATCTACATCGATTCTGATAACATTGAATTACCCCTGTATGCAGCACCTGTTTTCATAGCTTCACTTGATAACGGTGATATCGCTAGAATTTTCTTCACAGAGGACAAAGTACTTTTGTCTGAGACGGATAATAGACCATCATATGATTGTGATAATTATGAACTCATTGAATCTGATACAGTTTATGTTGCCCGTAATGAGTTTTATCATAATTTCCATGTCCAGTTCATGCAAAAGAGAAATGGCAACTATACTGAAATAGATTTCGCTGAAATTTTCCAAAGTGACGATTGTGAGCTTGGAAATTTCAATGGAAGAATCCCTTTTTATGATCCAAATGGAAGGGAAGGTGTAATTACCTACTCCATGCTTTCACAACTCTTCCGACTATCGTTTCAGGACGATACCATTCAGCTAAGATTTTGGGTTTACGATCGAAACCTAAATATGAGCAACGTGGCTGAAACTCCTGATTTTGTTCTAAGAGACCTTCTTTGATTAAAACAGGTCCTTGTAATTTTCAGGGCTAACCTCAGTCATCAATGCGTAGATCTGCTCTACAACATCTTCCACATTTGGTTTGGAGAAATAGTCACCATCACTTCCGTAGGCTGGCCTGTGATCTTGCCCTGTGATTGTTATAGGCTGTGAATCTAAATGAAAATATCCACCATCTCGCTCCAGAACTTGTTGGAGAATATATGCAGACGCTCCACCTTCAACATCTTCGTCAACAACTACTAGTCTGTTTGTTTTCTTCAGCGACTCAACGATTACCCCCGTTCGATCAAAAGGAATTAATGTTTGTGCATCAATTACTTCAATCTCTATACCCTCCTCAGCTAGTTGATTAGCAGCTTCTGAGACAATTCGGCAAGTTGATCCATACGTTACTACGGTTGCTTCCGAGCCTTCTCTAAGTATTTCTGGAACTCCCAAAGCAAGCTTGAAGTCAGCCAGGTTTTCAGGGATACGTTCTTTCAATCGATAGCCATTCAGAGATTCTATCATCAATGCAGGATCGTCTGATTGAATTAGCGTGTTGTAAAAGCCTGCTGCCTGGGTCATGTTTCGAGGGGTGAGGACCATGATGCCTCTCAGTGAATGAAGGATCATGCCCATTGGTGATCCGGAGTGCCATACTCCTTCCAACCTATGTCCTCTTGTCCGGATGATCAGTGGTGCTTTTTGACCGCCAAATGTCCGGTATTGAAGTGTCGCAAGATCATCAGATATTGTTTGAATGGCGTAAAGCAGATAGTCCAGGTACTGGATTTCAACAATCGGTCTTAGCCCTCGAATAGCAGAACCAACTCCTTGGCCAATGATGGTGGCTTCACGAATGCCAGTGTCAGTTACTCTAAGCTTTCCAAATTTGTCTTGCAAGCCAGCAAACCCTTGATTAACATCCCCAATTTTTCCTACATCCTCACCTATGGCAAATACTTTAGGATCTTTTTGTAGAATGTTATCAAAACAAGCATTGAGGACCTCTCTTCCGTCTACGAGCTTTGACTCTTCAGTGTAGACAGGCTCAACAGTTTCAACTTTGAGTGCAGAATCTGCGGATTCACTGTACAAGATTGAACTGTATTGCTTTTGGAATCTTTCCTTTTGTTGAACGATCCATTGCTGCAAATTTTTCCATTCCTGTGTGTCATCATTTCTGGAACTCC
>JANQST010000418.1 GCA_028279155.1 Cyclobacteriaceae bacterium | reverse complement strand
TCTCATGATTGAAATAAACGCTGTTACTCCATTGGAATTCAATCGAACTGGAGCAATATCTGCATAGGTCTCTTCCCTGGATAGAAACGTGTTGATGCCCTTTTCTCCTTCTTCGGCCTGCTTTACCAGTTTGGGTAAATCTCTGTAAGCATCCGGACCTAATACCAAATCAACGATCTTCTCTTCTTCCAGCAACTTTGTCTTAAGTCGTTCAGCCATACAACCTAACACTCCAATAGTGACTTCACTATTTCTTTTTTTCACTCCTCGGAAGTAATTGAGCCGATTTCTGACAGTTTGCTCAGCTTTTTCCCGAATTGAACATGTATTAATTAAAATTACATCTGCTTGTTCTGCTTGCGATGTTGTCCCAAAACCTTCTTGCTTCAAAATAGAGGTGACGATCTCACTGTCAGAAAAATTCATTTGACACCCATAGCTCTCTATGTAGAGCTTTTTGGATCCAACTTTTTCATCTACAGAAACCTTGTAATCACATGCTTCTGAGTTTTGTTCCTTTTCAATTAAATCAATATCAGCTATCAATCCCTGCATGCCGCAAAGATAGAAACAGTTGTGACATTTTGTCAGCATTGATCCTTCTGAATTTCCATTAGTTTAGTCCGCAAATGCAATTAAATGGCTTTGATTAAAGAGGTTAGGGGCTTCACACCCAAATTTGGAAAAGACTGTTGGTTCGCTGAAAACGCTACGATTGTAGGAGAGGTTGAATTGGGCAATAATTGTACCGTCTGGTTTAGTGCAGTGGTACGTGGAGATGTCAATTTTGTTAAAGTTGGAAACAATACCAATATCCAGGATAATGTGACCATTCATGGCACATATGAGAAGGCTTCCACTACTATTGGAAATAATGTAACGATTGGCCACAATGCAGTTATTCATGGGTGTACAATTGAGGACGACGTTCTAATTGGAATTGGAGCGATCATTCTAGATAATGCTGTAATCAAATCTGGATCAATAATTGGAGCAGGTTCGGTGGTATTGGCTAATACTGTCATAGAAGAAAATGTTGTAGTAGGAGGGATTCCTGGGAAGAAGATCAAAGAAATTGATGAAGAAAACAGAAAAATGCAATCTCGAATAGCATCAAGTTATAATATGTATGCCGGATGGTTTAAAGAATCTGAAAAATGAACTTTCTTACAAAAATTCTTCTCTCTTCTTTGGCGGTTATTATCGCTTCTTACATTCTTCCGGGGATTTATGTTGACAGCTTTGTGGTGGCGATTGTTATAGCTGTTTTGCTTTCACTGTTAAACGTGACAGTCAAACCCCTACTTATCATCTTTACTATTCCGCTGACCATTCTATCACTTGGACTGTTTCTTTTAGTAATAAATGCTGTGATAATTCTCCTGGCAGGTTCTATTGTTCCTGGTTTTGAAGTGGATGGTTTTTGGTGGGCATTGCTATTTAGCTTGGTACTATCATTAACGAATTCACTACTTTCGGATTTAAGTAAGAAGGAGGATCAGAAGTAAACAGGACATTGTGGATCGTGTCTCGAATTCTTGAACTTTCGTCTATAGATCAACATGATTTCATGAGACCCTTTTGAGTGATTCGAAAGTGAAGAAACGGTAGCATCATACGAATAGCCAACCCGAAAATTCTCATTCAAAATCATTTGTGCCAACAGAACAAGTGCGTCTCCATTCCTGTATGATAATCCGGCATAGGCTATCTCATCAAATATCACGGTAGCATTAAAATCCCAGGTAGGTCTATTGCTTTCTTGAACTGTCACCAAGAAAGCTGGAGCTAGTTTTATGTTTCTATTTATATCTAGGATAACACCTGCGGTACCGTAGTAATACCTGCTTTCTCTGGATTGAGTAGTTATACTTTCAACTTGATAGAGATTGTTTTCAAGAATGTATGGGACGGAAATACCTGCATACATTATTGGGTTTGCAAAATAGATTCCTGTACCAAAATTTGGACTAAGCTTTGATGATGCTGAATTCAAAAGCGGATCTTCACTGTTTAACACAGTAAGCTGACTAAAGTCCGCTCTTCTATTGTCAAAACCACCCTGAAGTCCCAAAGCTAAGATTCCGGCTGAAGTTTTTATTTTGTAAGCATAACTAGTGTAGAGAGCTGTTTCTTCATGCACCCCCACTTGATCTTTTGATACCAATAGACCAACTCCAATTTGGTTAGATAAAAATGAATTGTGTGCGGTGAATACATTTGATGTAGGTGCTCCCTCAACGTTGATCCACTGTTTCCTGTGAATAAAAGTACCAACAAATAGGTTAAGACTACCAGCGTATGCAGGATTGAGTACCAAACCATTAAACATATATGTCGACATTACTGGCCTTTGCTGTGCAAGTGACAGGAACGTAATTGTACAGAGGAAAATACCAGCTATGACTTTTCTCATGTGCTAAATTTATCTAACTAATTCTAAATAACCTTGAATTAAGTCACTTCCATCCCCTTTATCAATGATGTAGTAGTAGGTTCCTTCAGGAAGTTGACGTTCTTTTGATCCTACATTACTTAGCCCGGCGAATCGAGTATTAACATTATCATACTCATCAACCTCGTAAACCAGTGTACCTGCTCTATTGTATATCTTAACGGAGTTTTCAGGGAATTGGTCTACGCAATCGATCAAGAAGAAGTCATTCATTCTGTCATCGTTTGCTGAAACACCGTTGTAGATCGTTAACTCAGTAGTCATTGTAAATGCTGCAGTATACGTACAACCATTTCTTGCTGTAAAGGAAACCGTATAGTTGCCAGGACCAGCGTCTACTAGTTTCGCATCAGTGCTAATGATGTTTCCACTACTATCTCTCCATTCATAATCAGTCGCTTTAAGTTGACCAGCAAACTGTTGTGGGTTAGTCTCCTCGTCAATGTTAACCTGTGCATCCCCATCAAACTGATTTGTGGCTCCATCTTCTGTTCGTAGACATGTTGACAATGTAAATACCACATCGAATATTGGATCTGTCCTTTCGTAATCTATTGTTACTGATGTTAATGCAGACTCACATCCAGTAGCGAGATTAGTAGCTCTAACAAGATATGTGGTTGTATCAAGGTTGAACACCTCTGCTCCAGTAGCATATGGTGTTACCATATCATCCTGATCAAACCATTCAAACAAGAATCCGGTTTGGCTACCACCCACATTAGCTACTGCGCTTCCATTTGGTGTTGTACAATTTGTTCTGTTGTTGTTGACAATCACTAATGGATCAGATGGTATGATTGCATCGTTGTTGATATTAAATACCTCTTGAGCAACACAACCTGTGTTCACATCCGTTAGTGACA
>JANQST010000386.1 GCA_028279155.1 Cyclobacteriaceae bacterium | reverse complement strand
AACAATCAATTCTGCTACTTCTACTTCTTTCCTGGATGGAGCCCCGAAAGAAGGTGAATCTTTGACAGCTTTAATGATAGCTTCCTCAATAACCGGGTGTGCATGACCTAAAATCATTGGGCCCCATGAATTGATCATGTCAACAAAGGAATTTCCATCTTCATCAAAGAGGTAAGCGCCTTCTGCTCTCTTAATAAAAAGTGGGTCTCCTCCAACAGCTTTAAAAGCCCGAACAGGAGAATTCACCCCACCGGGAATGTAACGCTTCGCTCTTTCGAAAAGCTCTTTACTTGTATCGATTTTCATTCTGATAGGTTGTTTTGAACGATAATGTTCAAATCCTTTATGGTCACAATGGGAACCACTTGATTGTCTTTGTAGGATCCAAAAGAAAGGCCCTCCATTAAATAGCCGTTCTGAAATTTCCCAGAGACAAGTCCTCGTTGGAAGTACTTACCGTGCTCCTTAAACATACTTCCTACATGCATAATCATTTCAAAGCCGAGAAAATGGTATTCCGTTGGTTCTGTCCAATACTCCCTTCTGATTTTCTCAGCTATTTCATCAGCAGCCTCTTCATTGAAAAATGAGGTATGGATCAAGGAAACATTCAGGCGCTCGAGTTGACTATATGAAACCAACCTAAAGTCAAGCCAATTGCTGTACCCAACGATCCCTATACTATCACCACGAACATCAGTAAGACTGATTATGTTGTTGGCAAGTAAGTTGTTGGAAGTCGCAGCAAAAATATGTCCAATCGTATCCTGCGGTATGGTGAACTTCATCTCATAATATTCGAGTACATCTTCGCCATCTAACGTCCTTATCGGACGACCAGTCAATGAATCCTTTTTTATCCTATTCCGAACAAATCGATTTGGAATTAGTGCAATTGAATCGATTTCTTCCTGCGATAGGGTATCTAGCGACTGTTCATATTGATCTGTAAAGTCCACCTGCATTTGAAGTGCCATGTCTTTATCGAATTGATCGAACAGCACAATGTTGAAACTATCTGCTTCTAATACTTTTTTATATTCCTCAGCTATCACCTGATCCCTTGGAGTTTCATAAAGAATCATCGCATTTTTATTCTTAGAGAATTTTTTAGCTGCATACTCACCTGCTACACGGCCCTGCGTTTCATATGAAGGTTTAAATAAAAAGCCAAGTCTGTTTTCAGCAATTATACCACCGTTAGAAGAAAGAGGGTTTAACATTGGTACTTCCTTCTGCATCGAGAAAGCTTTAATCACGTTGTTAGGTTCTTGATAAAGTGGGCCAATTATAAGATCTGCATCATTCAAAAGGCTATCTCTCACTAGTTGATGAGCCTTATAGCCTAATTTTTTTGTGTCAAAAGGGAAAAAGTCTAAGTAAACCCCACTTGTTTCTAATGAGTCTTTAGCAATTGACATTCCCTGGTATAAATCAAAAATTATTCTATTTCTTATAACTGATTGAGGGTTTTGGAGGGAATCGAACATAAAGGGGAGTACCAGTGCAATCCCATACTTTTCTTTCTCGATTTTGGGCATATCAGTCAAAAACTGCTCGACATCAAAATCAAACTTTTCTGATAATGCAATCAACTGTCGATGATCCCTTTCCTCATATGGTTGATTGGTCAGTGCTTGAAAATAGAGGATAGCAAGTAGCTCATTTTCTTGATTTGAAGCATACAAACGATCTAACTCTGCCAGGTCTAGATGCTTCATAGCAGCCCTCATCACAGAACTCTTAAGTTCCGGAGGCAACTTTTCGGCATAGCTAACTCCATCCAGGTAGCGTTCCTTTTCAAAAGATAGTTTTGCAATCCAAAAATGAACTTCGTCTTTTTGATCCCAGTTTGGGTATTTACCAAGAAGTTGTTTCCACATGCTTAACGCTGCCTGAGGCACCTGCTGGTAATACGCTGAAAGCCCAAAGTAAAAGGACGCATATGCACCAAATACCGGATCGTCAGTAAGGCTTTGAAAGCTGCCCATAGCGTCTCGGTAATTCTGCATTCCAAACTGTCGTTTGGCTTCCAGGTATTCTGATTGATTACCCTGACCTAATGTAAGGTTAATGGAGAACACTAATAGGATGAGTGACAGTTTGTGCACAGCTGGATGTCTCAATTAAAAATTGAAAATTAAAAATTAAGAATTAAAGATCATGAATAATTGCTATCTCTTTTAGTCATGAGTCGAATGTCAATCAATTTGTTCATTGTCCATTTTGAATTATAAATTCTCAATTTCTCACTCCCATTCTATAGTAGCGGGAGGTTTTGAGCTGATGTCATAAACAACCCTGTTGACTCCCTTTACCTGGTTAATGATCTTGTTGGAAATTCTTCCAAGAAATTCATATGGCAAATGGACCCAATCAGCAGTCATACCATCAAGGCTTGCGACAGCTCTCAGGGCAACAACATTTTCATAGGTTCGCTCATCACCCATCACACCAACCGATTGTACCGGCAAGAGCATTGCACCCGCTTGCCACACTTTATCGTAGAGTCCTTCGGACTTCAGTCCATTAATAAAGATGTGATCCACGTCCTGCAAAATCCGAACTTTCTCAGGAGAAATATCACTCAATACCCTTATACCAAGCCCAGGCCCTGGAAATGGATGACGACCTAAAATGAAATCAGGAATATTCAAGGTTTTTCCCACTCTCCTTACCTCATCCTTAAAAAGTGTATTCAATGGCTCAACAACCTTTAGTTTCATTTTATCCGGAAGTCCACCAACGTTGTGGTGAGATTTAATGGTAACGGATGGACCGTTGACCGAAACAGATTCAATGACATCCGGATAAATAGTGCCTTGACCCAACCATTTGACATCTTCTATTGCATGTGCTTCTTCGTCAAATACATCTATAAAGACTCTTCCAATAATCTTCCGTTTTCCTTCGGGATCCGACTCTCCTTCAAGTTCTTCGTAAAAACGATTCTTTGCATTAACACCTTTGACATTTAAGCCAAGCCCCTCATAAGATTTCAGTACATCTTCAAATTCATTTTTTCGAAGCAGCCCATTATCAACAAAAATGCAATACAGGTTTTTCCCAATTGCCTGGTGGATTAGCATTGCCGCTACCGAAGAATCTACCCCACCAGATAAGCCTAGAACTACCCTATCATTACCCAATTGATCCTTTAGTTTTTTAACTGTGTCCTCAACAAATATATCTGGTGTCCAATCCTGGTTTGCTCCACAAATGTGAACGACAAAGTTTCGCAATACATTTTTGCCTTGTGTTGTGTGTGTAACTTCTGGATGAAATTGAATTCCATAGGTTTCCTTTCCAGATATTTTGAAACCACCGACAGGAATTGTGGCTGTTTTGGTAATTAGTTCAAAATTTTTCGGTAATTCTGTTATTGTGTCTGCATGTGACATCCAAACTTGAGTTTCAACCTCTACTTCTTTCAATAACTCATAATGTGTGTCAACCTCACTGAGGTGAGCCCGTCCATACTCTCTGTGGTCAGACTTAGCAACCGTACCTCCGTTGTTTTTAACTAAAAGTTGTGCTCCATAACAAATACCTAGTATTGGAAGATCACCAAATTCATTAAAATCCACATCAGGGGAGCCATCGTCAAGAACAGAACAAGGACCTCCAGACAAGATTATCCCTTTAGTCTCAGGAGTTATTTCGAAATGATTGAAGGGGTGGATTTCACAATAGACGTTCAATTCCCTCACTCTCCTACCGATCAACTGCGTGTATTGGGAACCAAAGTCCAGGATTAGGATCTTGTCTTGCATCGCGCAAAATTACAGGCATTGATTGAGATTTCTCAAAGAAAAAAGGGCTGCATTTTTTTGCAGCCCTATCACCCTAATCTTGCGGGGAAAATCCCGACTTAGTAGAAATTTTTCTTCTCCAAATCAATTCATTCCTTTCAGATCAAAAAGGTCAGGATTGCTAAAATTGGCAATCCTGCCTTCATGTCGCTGGTTGATAAGAGTTAATTAAATTGAAAACAGGTCGGTTAACATAATAATCAACTTCCTGGTTTGTGATTAGATAACGCTTATGGAGTTGAAACAACATAAACCAAGAAAGGTATCCTCCAACTCATTTAAGCATTTCTCAAACAAAAAGTTTAATTATTAGATGTTAGGTTAATTCAATAGGCGGTCAGGTTTTTCCATTCATTCCTTTTAATACATTTGGTTTTTAGCGGTTAAGAAGATCTTGTCTCGAAATCAAGTAAACGATAGCTGTTTACTTGCTCTCACTCACGTACTACCTATAGATAATACTTCAGTAAAGTACACATTTGGAGAATGGGGCTCTTATCGTACTTCTTCTTGGTTTAACCTAAGTAAAATGCTTAGTTTGAAACTATTCTGTCCCAATTTCCAAACTCCTCTTAAGGGAATTAAACAGGGTTACAAACTTTGTGTAACCCTGTACCCAAATCTGTGGGATAAAATCCCAGCTTAGCAAGAAAATATTCTTCGCATGATTGA